>JAYVJC010000056.1:0-6199 GCA_043769645.1 Candidatus Altimarinota bacterium | reverse complement strand
AGTATTATCTCTGGATTCTTGAGAAATATCTTCGCTATAGCAAGTCGTTGCTTCTGACCTCAGGAGAGCCTCACTCCCCTTTCTCCAATCTCGGTATCAAGTCCCCATCCTTCATCTCGAAGACGAAGTCACAGTGAGCGAGTTTGAGTGCATTATGGAGGAGTTTATCTTGAGAGTGAGATTCTCATAGAGAAAAAGAAGTGGAAGTCTTCTTATTCTCCTCTTCAATGAAGGGGCGAGAGGAGGTACCCCTCTCAGTCTCCCCTACGAGGGGAGAAGTTTTACCCTCTGTATCTTCCTTCTTGTATATCTGCATGGCTGATAGAAGATTCTCCCTAATCGTTGCATCAAAGACACTCGGTTCTTGGGTCAAGTATCCGATATGATGATAGTAGGTTTTGAGAGCGGTTTCTGATAGTGTATTTCCAAGAACCGATATAGATCCTTCATCAGGATGGAGGTATCCAGCTATGAGCTTGAGGAGTGTCGTCTTCCCTCATCCACTCTCTCCGACGAGGGCCGTCTTCTTCCCTCTTGCTATCGTGAGGGAGAAGTCAGTAAAAACTTTTGTATCATTGTAGCCGTAGGAAATTGTATTGATCTCGATATCTTTCTTATGACTCGAAAAGGTATGGCCAGAGTCGTATCCTTTCATAACGGGTCCAGCATCTATAACTCTCCAGAGCTCTTCGATATCGGAAAAATCTTTCGTAAAGTTCTTATAAAACTCAGTCGAATCGAAGAGGAATGATTCAAAAACTATAATCATCGTCATGATCGTCGCGAAGTCCGTGAGAGTATAATTCCCACGAAACACGCCATACCCGATTATTACCAATACTCAGATCCTCAGTGAAAATGCAAAAACACGAACAGCATTGAATAGGAAAAAAAGGGAGCGGTTGAGTCTATTATTAATCCCATCGATCACATCCACCGAATCCATCAATCACATAAGCTCTTTATCGATAAATTGATTTTGTAGTATCTCATTTTTCGTCATCACGATTTTGACAAGTTTGCGCGTAAGTTCTCATTTTTCTCGAGTTCTCATTCGTCTCTCGCGATGAGCAAATGTATCCATATAAATTATAAGGATATGGAGGAGAATGAGCGCGCATACAATAGCTACGAGATACCATACACTTACGAGTAAAACGAGGTAAAAAAGAAAACCTCCGGTGATACAGAGTTTTGTAATCTCTTTCAGAAAATTGGAGAGCTGATCTACCCATACCGTTCGTCCATCGCGAATAATTGATATCATCTTCCCAGTACCAATACCTTCGATATAATTATTATCCAAAAGAATGAGTTTCGGAATATAGCGTTGATATATCCAGCGCTCGATGCTATGAAAGAGTCCGGGCCAATCGGTTGCTCGCAGGAGCCATCATACAGAAAAATAAAGTACGATAAAGAAAAGATAGAGTTGGATATTTTGTTGAAATAACTCTCTATTTCCTTGTTCGATAGCTTTCAAAGAAGATCGCATAATAACGACTGATGCAATCGCGTGGATTCCCCAAGTACTAAATTTTAAACACGAAAGAAAGGTAAGAAATTTGTAGTCTCCGAGGGGCTCAAAAAATCTACCTGCTTTCTGAAAAAATGTCATACTCCAGTATTAAATGAAAAAAGAGTATAAGAAATTCTCATAGAATATCAAAAAACTCTCCCTAGATAGGGAGAGTTTTTATTTATTTTTTCTTGGCCTTCACTTTGGAGCTAGATTTTTTTACTGAAGATTTTTTTGTGATACTTTTCTTTTCCTTGAAGGCACCTGGAACTTGATCTTCTATCATTGCCTTCACCTCTATAAGCGTGAGGACCTTGATATCTTCGAGCTCTGTGATTTTTTTCTTTCCTTGCTTCAGATAGAGGTTCTTCTTCTCCCACTTGATAAAGGGACCATACCGACCATTTTCGACTGAAATTTTTTCCTCAGGCCAATTATGGATATATCGATTGGCTTCCTTGGCTACCTTGAGAGTAAGAAGGGCTTCACATTCTTCAGGAGTGATATTTTCGAAATCTATACTTTTTGGCACGTTGACATAGAGGGCATTCCACTTGAGAAACGGACCGAATCTTCCCTTCCCTTTAGTAACTCACTGACCTTCGTACATCATGATGGGCGCATCAGCGGTTGCCTTTTCCTCGATAATCTCAAGGGCTCGAGCCATATCAACCGAGAGGGCATCTTCTCCACGAGGGATAGAAACAAAAGCATCCCCATACTTTACATACGGACCATAGCGACCAGAGCCAATAGTTATTTCCTTTCATTCGTGGGTTCCGAGGGTTTTCGGAAGGGCAAAAGAAGCCATAGCAGTCTCGAAATCAATCGTATCCATATTGGACCCCTGAGGAAGATTCGCATATTTAGGCTTTTCTTCTTCATCGAGCTCTCCCATCGCTCCTATCTGGACGACCGGACCGAATCGACTCATACGAACGAGTACACTTCTCCCAGACTTCGGATCCTTTCCGAGGATACGTTCTCAGGCGAATCTACCCTCAGCTCCCGTTGCATTTTCGATAAGCGTATGAAAAGGAGTATAAAAGTCTCCGAGCATCTTCTGCCACTCGAGCTTGCCTTCCGACACTTCATCAAACTCCGCTTCCACTCGTGCCGTGAAGCTATATTGCATAAAATTCGAAAACTCTTTATCTAGGTAATCCGTCACCACAAAGGCAATATCAGTAGGGACGAGTTTCTTTTCGGCCTTTTCAACATACCCGCGATCCTGTATCGTCTGTATAGTGGGGGCATAGGTCGATGGACGGCCGATGCCTTCCGATTCGAGTTTCTTTACAAGACTCGCTTCCGTATACCGTGGAGGAGGAAGGGAAAATTTCTGAAGTCCGACGATGCGAGTCGATTCTACTAGGTCTCCCGCCTTCAGTGGAGGGAGCTTCGCACTCCCCTCCTCCTCTTCCTCATCAGTTCCTTCGATATAGAGCTTCATAAATCCAGCGAACTGGATGACTTCCCCCTTTACGATCCACGTCTCAGTCGGATGACCCATCGGGGTAAAACTAAAAGTTGTCGTCTCGACGATGGCCTCTTTCATCTGTGATGCTACCGTACGCTGCCAGATGAGGGTATAAATCTTAAGCTCCTGTCCATCGAGGCTGATCGAGTCTGGGGTCTTATCTATATATGTAGGACGGATCGCTTCATGGGCTTCCTGAGCACTCGCTTGCTTGGTCTTATACTTCCGACCATTCGGAAGAGCATATTCCTTCCCATATTCTTTCGTGATAAATTCTCGAGCTGAAGTAATCGCGAGATCAGAGAGATTGACCGAATCAGTTCGCATATACGTGATATGACCGGCTTGATAGAGACGCTGAGCGATATCCATCGTCTGCTTGACTCCATATCCGAGCTTTCGAGAGGCTTCTTGCTGAAGGGTAGAAGTCGTAAATGGAGCCCCAGGCATACGCGTTGATTCTTTCTTCTCAACATCATCGAGGAGGAACTGGTGGTGGAGTGGAGACTCGATCAGGATATTTCCTTTCTTATCTTTCTTCGGAGAAAGCGATGCCAACTGGACACCATAGGTAGCAAAAAACTTTTCGATATCAGTATGCGACTTATATTTCTTATTCTTTCCATCGACTTTAGTAAACTCGATCGGAAACTGATACCCTTGAGCTTCGATACTCGCCTCTATTTTCCATGACTCTTCGGGTATAAAGGCTCGAATCTCTCGTTCTCGTTCGACGAGGATCTTGACCGCGACCGATTGTACTCGTCCAGCGGAGAGTCCTGGACGGATTTTCTTCCAAAGCACCGGAGAGACTTCATATCCGACGATTCGATCCAGAATTCGTCGTGACTGTTGTGCATAGACGAGTCCCATATCGATATGTCGGGGGTGGGCAATCGCGTGATCGATAGCGGTCTTCGTAATCTCATGAAATACAATCCGATCTACCTTGGTTTCATCGATGCCGAGCGCCGCACAGAGGTGCCATCCGATCGCTTCTCCTTCACGATCTTCATCCGTCGCTATCCAGATCTTCTCAGCTTCTTTCGCATATTTTTTGAGCTCGGAAACGCGTTTCTTCTTTTCAGCCGTAATCTCATATTCTGGGATAAATCCCCCCACAATATTCACACCGAGGTTTTTTTCTGGAAGGTCACGAATATGGCCAAACGAAGCTTCAACTCGATAATCCTTCCCCAGAAATTTTTCTATAGTTTTTCCTTTTGCTGGAGACTCGACAATAACGAGATTTTTCATAGATATACTGGTAATGATAGCATAGAAGATATGAGTGGAGGGAACGAAAGTCAAAAGATTTTTCGAAAAGAAGAAAATCGAAAAATATATATGTGAAGAATAGGTTCGAGGAAAATGTTAATTCATAACTTTGAAATTTTCTTCATAGAGTTTCCTTCTTTCATATAATTCTTCCAAAAAAAGGAGAGGAAAAGAGCGATAAGTAGTAAATGAATGGAATCTCCGGTAGAGTTCAGAATATCGTCTATCAAGTAAGTTTTTTTAAAGAGTAGAGTGTGACAGTAAGCTACACTCTATATCACTCAAACAAAGCTATGATAAAAACCCTAACAAAGTATATATGATGAGTCCGATGAGTCTTACTCATATTATCTCCTATTTCTCATTCGAAGAAATTCTTAAGACTAAAAATCGTGCATGTATAATATCGTAGATAAGATACGATTAAAATTTTATCATTCTAAGGTATAAAGAATCTAGGTTTATAAATATCTGGTCCTTTCTTTATAAAGATACCAACATTCAAATAAATACATCTTAATTCCCTCAAAATACTATGCCATTTTAGAGAGAGATTTTCGATAGAAATTGATCTTAAACTCTGCTATTTGATCCAGTTTTACTATGGAATTTCTAGAAAGAAAAAAACCTACAGTAGGTAAGAATAGAGAGATATTGTATGTACGATACGATTCTGATGAGGCTAAAGCTTAGTTCTGACCAAAGAACATAAATTTATTATAGAAGAAGTGTGAAGAAAATGCAAATAATTTTTTTATTTTTTTAAATTATTCTCTATACTAAAAGGAACTTACCTCTTTTATTATGCGAATCCTCCTTCTTGTTATCCTTTCTTTTCCCCTTATCGGATGTTCTAGAATCGATACCCCACCACCACCTATCCAAAAACCTCCCCTACCAAATCCTCTTCCTTCATATACAGGGAATGTGGTTCAATCAGGATCAATTCACGAATCTTCTTGAGAAATACCTACAACTGAAACTATAGTAGAAACAAGTGGTAGTCTCAGTTCTACATCTGGAAGTGGAGAAGATACCAACCTAGAAACTGCAGATACTATTCTCAATCCGAAAGAGAAAGAGCAAGAATAGTAGTGTACTCAAGTTCACTCACCGGGGTGATAGAGAGTCTATTTCCTTTTTGGAGGATAATCATACCTTGAAGTTTTGATTCATTTCTCAGCGTAGTAATACTCAAAACCTCAGGGAATTTCTCCACAAAACAAATATCGACGCACTGCCAGATAGGTTTTTCAAGGCTTGCCCTCGAATCATAGTATTTTCCACATATATCGAATTGGGTACTATCGGGGTGGGCTCATGATGCCACTTTAGCAGTGCCAACAATTCCTGGGACAGGACACGATGAGTGGTAAAATAAAATCCTATCCCCCACTTTCATCTGATCTCGCATATAGTTGCGAGCCAGATAGTTCCTCACCCCAAACCAAGAAGATACTCCATCTCGAGCAAGATTATCGATCGAGTACTCAGAGGGTTCAGATTTCATAAGCCAGTACGTCATATAGAAAAAGTAAGGAAATATATGAGATTGATTATCTCGGGTACATTCATCATATAGAAAGGATGTTTTTGAAACGCTTTCGAGAGTTCTACACTACAAAGATTTCAAAAAAGACAACCTCGGAGAGATTGTCTTAAGGATTACAGATTTAGCGAGCGATTTTCATAAGATCTCGGATTTCATCATATTCTTTTGGATCAAGCGTTGCCTTCTTTTCGATGATTTTCTCGATAGAACATACTATTTCCTCATTGAGAGATTGACCGATGGCACTTCGAACAGCAGAAAGTTGCTGAACGATATCTCGAACAGCTGCTTCTTCTTCGATCATCTGGATAACGCCTCGAATCTGTCATTCGATACGACGAAGTCGGTCTCAAACACGCTTTTTTTGAAG
>JAYVJC010000055.1:0-32305 GCA_043769645.1 Candidatus Altimarinota bacterium | reverse complement strand
AACCTGGATCTTAAACCACGAGTACAGTTCCTCGGTGCAAAACCTCATAGCTGGATTATGAACGAATTTTATCCCAGTGTTGATATTTTCGTGAATCCGAGCCTCCAGGAATGACTCCCGACGACCGTCATCGAAGCTCTCGGGATGGGATGTTATACGATCGCCTCTGATGTTTGAGGGACGAGTGAGATCAGTGAGGTTCACCTCTTCCCAGCTGATAACAAAGATGCTCTTATACAAGCTATTCGAGAAGGTCTCAAAATAAAAGAGAAAGTAAATTCAAGCAATTCTCAGTTTTCCCTCGAAAGTATGAAAGAAAAATATAGTACTATTTTTTTACGATACCGATAATCCACATCGGTGTTATCCAGAGAAGGAATCGAATACTGATAGAGAGATATCTATGAAGTCGATTTGTATACACTCACTTTTCTATTAAGAGCCTACGAAACGTAAGTCACTGCATACGGTGGTACTTCTTTCCCGTGGTACTTCCCTTTCTCACTCGATACTCTATCAAGTATTCAGGGATATTGATGATTTCATATCCGAGAGAAAGTACCCGAAGCCAGAGATCAAAATCTTCTACATAAAGCCACTCCTTCCTATAACCTCCTGCTTCCATAAGTATTGATTTTCGAGCAAGTATACTTGTATGGATCAGTTCATTTTTCAGTCAAAATCCTTTTCTCACAGATCAAGCATCGGTATGATGCATGATACATTGACCGGTTCTCTTACTTTCTTCATCGATAATATATCCAAAAGTACCGACGATGGCAACTCTGGGAGAACATTCTAGGATCTCTACTTGTTTTTGGAGCTTCTCTCTACTGTTCCATATATCATCATCGTCAATACGTGCTATATATTGGCCCCGTGCTACTTGTAATCCAACATTCAGAGTGGTTACGAGTTTCATATTTTTATCATTCCTATACGATACTACTCGAGCGTCTTTTGCTAGGTACTCCTCAATAATAAGTGATACACCATCCACTGATGCATCGTCAATAATAATAAGTTCAAAATCTGAAAAATTCTGAGCGAGGACGGAGTCTATGGCCTCTCGAATATACCGAGCACCATTGTACGTTGGGAGGAGGATAGAAACTAAAGGAGTACCCATGATGGAGGAATAATATATTGGGTAGTAAATCTATCAGTCTGAAGCCATTTCTTCGGCGCTATAATTGTCTTATCAGGATTACGCCCAAGATACGCTCCCCACCAAGAAAACGTACTATTCGCAATAATATGGTGAGAACAAGTATACATAAGTCGCAAATCCTCATGACCAGCCGACTCATTGTGATCGATAAAATATACCTGTATTCCTTCAGGAAATTCGAGATACTCACGGCACCAGGCTATATCGTCGGAAAAAATAAAAAATACTGGATTTTCCAATTTATCTTTCATCGATGCGATGGCTCACTCATAGTATTCGAGAGAGCAGACACCATGCCACCTACGAGCTCACTCCAGCGTGACATAGTCTCCACGTCGAACGTGAAGCGAAACGGCTCGATTCCCAGCCTCTTCTATGAGATTTATAAATCCTTGATTTGGTTTGGTAAAAGGAGTCCTAACCGTAAATATTTCTTGGATATCTTTTGTATATTTTTCGAAGTATTGATAGGATTGAAACCAGCCATCGAGATAAGTATGCTTGGGAAACTGGAGAATTACTTTTCCTCATTTTTCCTTGATATACCGCTTCCCATATCGGATACGATTCCAGAACGCTATCAACTCTGGATGAATATATCGTGATATAAACGCGGGTGGAGACTGATACTCTTTCTTGATTCAGAATACTTCGAGTTCAAAGTTTCGAAAGGTCCAGTTAGCCCAGATGAATCGATTCTCGAGAACGAAAGGATCAAGTAATATCGGTTCTCCCTTTTCTTTCGAGAGGGCATATGCGAGAGCATACCCGAACATCTGGTTCCCGAGTCATCACTGAAGTTTGAGAATAGGCATTAGTATTCTTTAGAAAAGGATAATTTTTTTTCATTTGTTGCAACCACATATACCTCCGTAAGATACCATGGTAGAGGAGGCAACCGAAATCTCCCTTGCCAATGATCAGGAAATTTTCGAGTGAGTGAATATCGACATTCTTCCGCGTGAAATCAAGTATCTTTAGCGAGGGCTCGGAGTGAAATGTGAGAGTGTCATTTTTTATGAGTTTCATCATCAAAAAAAGACCAATGATATCCAGTCGGCATATAAAAAAGTATCTTGCCTCATTTTTTTAGGACTCGTGAGCATTCGAGAAAAATCTGAATCTGTTCCTGAATGTAAAAGTGCTCGATAACATGTGAACAAAATATAACATCAAACATATTATCTTCAAACGGGATACGTTCAGAGGAGAGGTCACATTTTCGTATATCTCGTCATTTTTTAATACCATCCTGAACCATGGCATCATTGTACTCTACTCCATAGTACTCTACATCTTCCCTTAAAAAATCCGAAATATGTCATCGTGCACATCAGAGATCGAGTAAATTTCAGTTTTTCGGAATGAGCGAATTGAGTTTAATTTGCCGTTCTTTTTGCATAAAATTATGGTGATATTATAAAGATTTATGAGATACAATTTGAATTTCTAAATGAAGCTATGTTACCTATTGCAGATAGGAGAATAGTTGTTCGATACGATTGACATACGTATGTTCTTTTTTTACTTTTTCCAGAGCTTTACGGGTATAGTCATCTACTTTTCGATCATGTACTATTTTCGCCCCCTTATCAAGTAAGGTCGGGATATCACGGTCGATAACTACTTCATCCTCATCAAACATATTTGCGACGAAAAGATTATTCGATAACGCGAGGACCGAGTAAGAAATATTCTTAAACAGTCGACAAGGAATATATCCTGTTTCGCACTGAGGTTCTCCTTGGATCGAAAGAGTCAGAAATGCTTCTCTCGAAAGAGTACCGATAACATCCTCCGGAACAAATTTTTTATAACGAAGAAAAATATGTTTCCCGAGTTGTTCCCAGGATTTTCCATGTTGGAAACACCATATTCTCGCCCTTTCGAGAGCTTTCCAATTATCAAACCACCAGGATCCGATAAATCGTATATCACGCGAGTTTGAGTAATGGTAGGGGACAAATTCGATTTCATGAGGGAGAAGATCCGTTCACCAGAAGATCTTCGGTATCTCAAGATAGTGTCGATATTCCGTCGTAGAAACGGGAGGATAACTTGCAAAACTCCATGCTTGAACTCAAAATGGTATTATATTTTTCGTAACGGAAAGACCATAGTTATGATCAAAAAATATCCAGTTATCACTCAGATTCTCTAAAATCATTTGGTCTTCTGGTTGCGCAGAAATAATAATTGTCTTTTGAGATTTTGGAGGAAGATTTTCGATCTTATTTTCGAGCCATACTACGTCATATCCCAAGTGTTCAAATGCTCGAAAAAAACCAAAATGAATCCAGCTGTGCGTATGTTTTCCGTAAGGATATCACCAAATTACGACTTTAAAATTATTGAACTGATTCATAAAAAACTATTATTTTTTAGCAAATATATGCAGTTCTTCTCCGTATCCAAATTTTGCAACTATCCAGAGTGGAATGAGAAGGAGTCACTGAAGCAGTATATGAAAAATATTTTGATGGAAGTTCGTGACTCATCGCTTTGTGTTGATCGTACCCCTCCACTGACGGTAAGAGAGAATCCACCACCAGGGAATAGGATTGGTACTGATACGAATATGCTGAAATCATACTTCTCTGAGAATATGTTCTATAGTGTTTTTATCGAACATATTGATATGGAATGGGACCCAGCTCTGTGACGAATACTTTCACCAGACTATCATCTCAAGACTTCCACCATGAGGAATCCTGATTTCCAGTTCGCCTCAATCTTTGAGAAGTGTGTGACAGAGCTTTAAAAATGACTGAGGTTCATAGACATGTTCAAGAACATGAAAGGTTTGAATTCGATCAAAAAATCACTCCTTAAATCAAGCATCTTCGAGAGTAGAGACTTGAAAATTTGCTTCAGGCAGATATTTCTGACAGTCAACTATAGCCTTTTGATTGAGGTCAATACCGTAGATATCATATCACTCATTGTATCGTGGGATGAGTTGGGTCCCATGATTGCAGCCAATATCAAGAATCTTTTTATCGAGTCTTTGTTGATGTTTCTTCAGTTTTGACCTGAGTTCTTCTATATCTGGATGCACATAAATATCACTATATTTATCTCCCATTTCTTCAAAGGATGGGATATTCGTGAGGTATTTCATGTGACAGATATCACACTGTATAAAATCTCATTCGAGTTCCGTATACCCCTCACGACGATTATGATCGTGAAAAATAAGAGTAGATGTTGAAGAAGTACAAACGGGGCAGGTTCTTTGCATAAAATATTAGTAACAAATAAGTACAATTCCTACCCATGTGCCTCCAGGCTCGGATGAGTATACTCGAAATCGATATCCGAGATTCCAGGATTCGATGAGTGTTTTTGTCTCAAAAAATTCTTTTCCATTGTGATAGATGCTCACAATAAGTACTGGTTTATCACGAGAAATAGTTTCTTTCCCTCAAAGAATACTCTCTATCTCAGCTCACTCTATATCCCATTTTATGAGCCCAACCCTCTCTATTTTCTCTTGAAGGGTAAAGGAATCTATCCGCATAACCCGTACAGTTTCAGAAGGTATAGTATAATCAGAAAGTTTGATGAAGCTTACTTCGGCACCTCCGGAACCATAGATTTTCATCTCTCCATCTTTTTCTCCCAATGCTATAGATTCAGGAATAATCTGAGTATGATAGGGAGAGTTCTCGATATTTTTCTGGAGTCGACCAAAATTATACAAACTCGGTTCAAAGGAATAGATTTTTCTCTTAGGTAATAAAGGAAGTAATTTCGCAAACATCATGGACTCAACCCCGTCAGAAGCTCCGACATCGAAAACGGATCCATCTCCTATCTGTTTCAGTATTTTCGGATCCTCAAATATACCATAACCAGTCGGATGGAGAATCCCGGTCCTTCCCATGAATTCGAATGATTTCTTTTGAAGAAGTTTCTCACGGTCGGTAAATACTTCATCTTCATGAACAATATTATTGTGATAAAAAAGCTTGATATGTTTGATGAAGAGATCAACTGTATTCTTGCTTTCTGTATCAAGTCAATCAATAAGCGCTTTATACTTATCCTGAAAGTCCGGCTGTTGCATATATTCATATGTATTGCGTATCATCGCAAATCCTATATCGCTTCAGCGAAACAAGTAGTTCCCATTCCGAAACAAAAAATTGATAAATTCAAGATTTTTCCCGAATATTTTTGCGAATACCACCCGAGCAAAGTAAGAAAAACCATGTTCTTTCCAGGTTTGTATCGAGCGGAGAATAAAGTATTTTAGTGTGTTCATATTATTTTATTATCAAGGAGAATCTCATAGATACGAGATGGTGGAAAATTCACATACTTATGAAACTCGTCTAAATCAGAAGAGGAGGATAGATTCTTATAATATTCTCAACCTTCACTATCAGCATAGTTAGCAGTTCAGAATCACTTTTTGAGATTTTTTAGGTGGAGATATCCGAGCTCGAATGGTCGGTATTTGAGGTTTAGATGAAATGCCTCAGTACTTCCGACAATTTGAGTAAAGTAAGAATATTCACTCACAGGATAGATACCGTTATCTCACCAAGTTCCACCGCGAGGAAGTTTTTTCATAATCCCGACTTGATTTCCTTTTCTATAAATATTTATGCCATAGTAGAGAAGATACTCATGTGGCGTCTTTTCAAGGATATATTTCCGCATCTTTGTCCAAGTTTCCGGAACGGGTAATATATCGTCATCCAGGCGCATTACATACTGGTATGTACTTCTAGAAAATGCCCAGTTGGTAAAATATGCAAATGAATGAATACTCTCAGTAGTAGGCTGATCAGCACCATCATAGCTGCGAAATCGTACTTCATGTTCGTAGAGAAAGTATTTCACCTTATCAGGGTATTTTTTCGCGAGAGATTCGCAGAGCTCATTTGTTCCATCACTTGCCTGTTCTGCGACGAGAATAATTTCATCTAGAAATGGAAGAAATGCCTCGACTACAACTTCGAGAAAATCTATAGAATTCTTTAGACGAGCGATACCAGAAATTCAAAGTTTCTTTTCCTCTGTAAACCAATCTGGGGAGATATTATAATTAGTATGTCCTTCTTTATTGATGAGAATCGATAGTGGGACTGGCTGTACACTATACTTACGTCGGTAGTAACTGTAGTAGACTATTGCGGTCCGAAATACCTTCGAGTGGCGGAGTAGTGGCTCAAATATAATATGCCATATATCATCCCATAATGTAAAGGTAAAGCGTTTCATAAGGTATTAATTTTTTACTTTTATTAGACTGAGAAGTTCTCGAGTCAAAAAACGAATGAATATAGAAAAAAAATGTATTGGTTTTGTAGCATTTTGAAGAGCAATTCCATTCGCTTCTTTTTGACTCTGGTACCAATATTTACAAGTTGTATTGTCTCAGAGATGATTAATGCTATTTATTTCTGGAAAATGAATAAATGTTTGATTCATTTCAAGCATAGCGAAATATGATTCATAGTCCATCGAATATTTATTCTTTTCATTGATTCTATAGTGCTCAAACCAAGTTTTATTGATATAGATATTCTGAAATCAGCACATATTTCCAAATCGTATCAGATTATCTTTATTGAGAATGTCAGATTGAGGGGTTCGTTTGAGGTATTTCTTTTCCGGAGCCCAGTAATTGATTGAATCACAAAAGAGATGAACGGAGGATATATCGACATCTCCGTATCCATCGATCGCCGAGAGAAATCAGTCCAGTTTACGAAATATTCCTGGATAGAGATAATCATCATTTCAGAGGAGCAAAAGGAAGTCACCGCTAGCCTCCTGAATACCAAGATTAAAGGCATGAGATATTCCTGTATCACTGACATGGAGCCATCGAATTTTCCCAGAAATAAGAAGATACTTTTCTATGATGGCATGAGAGTTGTCATTCGATTTTCCATCGATAATAATAATCTCATAGTCTTCATAGTTCTGGGCAAGGATGCTTTCGAGACATCATTCCAGATATTTTTCTCAATTATAATTTGGGATAATAACGGAGATTTTATATTGTTTTGTAATCATTGACATAGGATAAATTAATTCGGAGCTTTTTTACGAATTCTTAAGAGGATATGATCATTAGAAACACCGAGTCAAATATAGTTTTTTTTAAAATCATAAAAGAGAAATTTTTGGATAAATTTTTCACTCAATCTCGATTGTATTAAGAGAATACGAATGATATATTTCAGATAGGAGGTGATACTTTGTTTTTCATAGCTATATTTTTCCAAATGAACTATTTCAAAATTAAGAATAGTCGAATAGTGCCTAAGCCAAGATTCTGAGATAAATGAGATATGCTCATTAAAACTCGGATACCACCAATTTGAACGATGCAATTTCCATAAAAAATTCTCAGCATCTCCTGTAGAAATAATTATTTCTCAGTGAGGCTGAGTCAGTTCGAGGAGATTTTGTAAAAATGATTTCGGTGACGTCATATGTTCTATTACATCCATACTAACAATAACATCAAATAACTGATTTTTCGGTAAACTTTCTATATTTGGGAATATGGAGGCACCACTGGTCTCATGGGCAATATCAGCCGCTTTTTTATTAACCTCAATTCCAAACAAAATATGACCTTTATTGATCTTACTCAAAAATCATCACGTATAACAACCATAGTCTAGTATAAACTTTGTATCTAGAGTATTTAAATAATTCAAAACTTCACATTGATCATATCTTTGAGGTAATTGATTCCAAGTTTCCGCGGATTCGTTGTTATATAACGTGTTATAGAACTCAACATCCATTCTTGGATATTTAAATCGTAGATGACATGATTCGCAAGTATAAAGTAAAGTCTCTTGAAATATAACTGATACCATTTTTCCAGCAAATAATTGATCTGGTTGAATTTTTCAAATAGATGTACATTCTCAAGATTGACAGTCAGGACAATAAACTTTCATATAAAATTAATTACTTCTTAAAAACCATTCATATACCATTTTAACTCCGTCTTCTATTTCTATTTTATAGTTCCACCCGATCGCTTGTATACGACTCACATCGAGGAGTTTTCGAGGAGTTCCATTCGGACGAGATGTATCCCATAAGATTTCGCCATCATATCAGATAGTTTTCTGTATAAGATGTGCAAGATCCTTTATAGAAAGATCATCACCAGTACCAACATTGAAAAATATTTCTCCTCTCTCATTTTGTTCTTTTGTTGGAGAAAAGTGTTTCATGAGATGGATACAGGCATCCGCCATATCATCTACATAGAGAAATTCCCGAAACGGAGAACCATCTCCCCAAAGGGTTACTATAGGTAGATTATTCACTTTCGCCTCATGGAACTTCCGAATCATCGCAGGCATAACATGTGAATTTTCAAGATCAAAGTTATCATTCGGACCATAAAGATTCGTCGGCATACAAGCGATGAATTCAGTTCCATACTGACGATTATAGCTCTGACAAAGTTTAATTCCTGCGATCTTTGCGATAGCATAGGGTTCATTCGTAGGCTCAAGTATACCAGTTAAAAGTGAATCTTCATGAATTGGTTGTGGTGCCATTTTCGGATAGATGCAGCTAGATCCGAGAAAGAGAAGCTTCTTTACGCCATTTTTATACGCTGATTCGATGATATTATTTTGTATTTTCAAATTAGCAAGGAGAAAATCTACGGGAAAAGAGCTATTGGCACCGATCCCTCATACTTTCGCTGCAGCGAGAAAAACGTATTCTGGTTTTTCTGATCGAAAAAATACTTCAACTGCAAGTTGATCCGTGAGATCGAGTTCGCTATGCGTTCGAAAAACCAGTTTGGTATGTCCCTCTTTTTCAAGATTTCTGACAAGGGCCGATCCAACGAGGCCTCGATGTCCTGCGATGTAGATTTTTGACTCTTTATTCATATTGAGCGAGTATTTCGTATCCATGTTTCTTGAGTATTTCTTCTTTTCGAAATATTTCTATATCTGACTTTACCATCTCGGCAACCATTTGTGCGATAGTATACTCACGTTTCCATCATAGTATTTTCTCGGCTTTTCCTGGATTCCCGAGGAGAAGATCCACCTCTGCAGGACGAAAGTATCGTGGATCGACCGCTACAATACATATACCTGACTGCACATTATACCCCTTTTCATCTGCTCCATAGCCTTTCCATTCGATTTGTATACCCACTTCTCAGAACGCCCACTCGATGAATTGTCGAACAGTATAGGTCTCTCCAGTTGCTAAGACAAAGTCCTCAGCCGTATCATTCTGAAGCATGAGCCACATACCATTGACATAGTCCTTTGCATGTCACCAGTCACGCTTCGCATCCAGATTTCCAATGTAGAGTGTATTTTCAAGTCAGAGGTGTATTCGAGCTACAGCGCGAGTGATTTTACGAGTGACAAAAGTCTCGCCACGAATCGGAGATTCATGATTGAAGAGGATACCATTACTCGCAAATATACCATAACTCTCACGATAGTTTATAGTAATCCAGTAGGCATACATTTTGGCAGCTCCATACGGGCTACGTGGATAAAATGAAGACTCTTCTGTATATCCTGTTTCTGGCATATTGAATCCTACTCCCCCAAACATCTCAGAAGTTGATGCTTGATAAAATCGAGTTTTTTTTTCTAGCTTATTCACCCGTATGGCTTCCAAGAGCCTAAGGGTACCTATACCATCTACATTCGCTGTATATTCGGGCATATCGAAACTCACCTTTACATGTGATTGTGCTGCGAGATTGTAAATCTCATCGGGCTCTATATCCGCAACAAGCTTGATGAGATTTGCGGAATCGCTCATATCACCATAGTGAAGATAGAATCGATTTCCGGTTGCATGGCTATCTTGGTAGAGATGATCTACTCGACTGGTATTTATCAGAGAGGCTCTTCGTTTTATCCCATGTACCTCATATCCTTTATCAAGAAGAAGTTCAGCAAGATAAGCCCCATCCTGTCAGGTAATACCCGTTATAAGTGCTTTTTTCATATACTTTTTATCAAGAGCTTGATTCTATGAAAAATAAAATCTTATTCAACTCTATTTTTTATAAAATTCCAAGCTGCTTTTATAGATTCAGTGGCGTTTCTTTGGGCGCTCCAGTTCATTTCTATTTGAATCTTTCTGACATCCGCAAATACACATGCTAGATCTCAGGAACGCCGTGGTGAAAAGCTATAGGAAACCTGTTTCTCAGAAACCTGTTCTACTTTCTCAATCATCTCAAGTACGCTTGTTCCTTTTCCCGTACCCACATTGTAGAAGCTATATCCCGGGAAAAGTTTTTCATAGCTGAGGAGATGAGCATCGATGAGATCATTGATATCGATGTAGTCACGTACCCCAGTACCATCGGGCGTTTCGTAATCATTTCCATATATATATACCGTTTCTCGTTTTCAGAGGGCAACTTCTAGAACATAGGGAAGGAGATTATTCGGAGTTCCTCGAGGTACTTCTCCGATATATCACGAAATATGAGCACCAATAGGATTAAAATAACGAAGGCTCGTGGCTGACCAGTTCGCATTCTCTACATAATCTTCAAGTAATTTTTCGATAACGAGCTTCGTCGTTCCATACGGATTCGTAGTCCCTGTTGGCATTTCTTCTGAAAATGGTACAGGGTTATCAGATCTATAGACGGTAGCTGATGAGGAAAAGACTATTTTTTTTACTCCAAACTTTTCCATAGTTTCAAATAGTATCATACTTCCTCTGATATTATTATCATGGTAGAGCCCTATATTTTGACAGCTCTCTCCCACGGCTTTGAGTCCTGCAAAGTGAATCACGCCATCAAACTCATATTTCTGAAACATCCTCTCAAGTCAAGGACTATCGCGAATATCAGATTCAAAGAAATCAGGGCAGTATCCGAGGATCTTTTCTATTCCAGAAAGAGTGGTTATAGAGCTATTAACTAGGTTATCAACAATGACTGTTGTATATCCTGCTTGTTCAAAAGCAACCACAGCATGGGATCCGATATATCCAGTTCCCCCGGTGATGAGAATACATTTTTTTTGCATAACAGTTATCTAAAAAATTTACGCCAAATCATCTTTGTCGCGACTCTGAATGCTCCTCCAAATCGCTGTCCTTTCGCTATCGTATAGGCATCATAGCGTATATTGACAGGAACCTCACTAAATCTACACCCACTAGACTTCACTTGATCAAGAAACTCACTCGCATACTCCATACCATCCATAGTCAGATGAATCTTTGTGAGTATTTCTACTCGAAACATGCGATATCCATTGTGTGCATCGGTAAGATGAATTCCGGAAATGAGAGAGGTAAATATTTTCCCTCACCAAAGAACTAAGGATCGTATGAATGGAACATTAGAATCTGTTTTTGAGATGAATCGAGAACCAAAGACAATATCAAGAGTCGGATTTTGTTCAAATTTTTCCAAAAATTTCGGCATATCTTTGATGCTGTGCTGATCATCAGCGTCAAATGTAACGATATACTTCCAGCCTTTTTCAGGTGCATGTCGACGAATATACTCAAAACCCGTTGCCATAGCGGCTCAACCCCCTCGATTCATAAAATGTCTCAAATATATAAATGATTGTTCTGGATATGACTGAAGTACTTCTCGAGTTCCATCAGTAGAGCCATCATCGATTATGAGTATTTCAGTAAATCAAGCATCAAAGATACCTTTTATAACGGAAGTAATCCGGGTAGCTTCATTATAACTTCGTATGAGAAAAACGATATTATTTTTTAGTATTTTGCTCATAATCGTTTCGGAGAAGAGCCATTTCTCGGATTAGGCTCGTAATCTGTTCTCTATGGGATTCAACTTTTTGGAGAAGTAAAAGAGAAAAATACGTCAAAAATATAATACCCGCATAGACCAGTGCATCAGCTCAGCGCTGGATTCAGATAATTTTTCAGAAGATATCAAGTAGGTGAGGATAGAAGCTCAGTATAAGAAGGAGAACTCCTATAGCAATAAATACGAGGAAGTGGAGTGCATTAAATTTTTGTCTTTTTGCAATATCAAACCCAAGAACAAGAATGATTGCCCCTGAGATGATGAAAAAAACTTCAAGCAACGTCATAGAAGAGTATGCGTTATTGAACTTCTGAAGATTCGATAGCACTCACGAGTTCTGCATTTGAGTTAAGTTTTGTATTATAAAATACGGTTGTTTCCTCTCCACACATACTTAAGAGTTGATCATTGAGATCAGGAAATTTTGGGATGATGTCAGTGATATTATACGTCTTATTATTGATAGAAGTATAGCAGTCATCTATTTTATTGTGAAGTTTGTAGTTCGTTACCTGTTTTCCTTCAGGTTTCTTTGTAGGACTACCTCATCCCCCACCTCATCCTCCTCAGCCAAGCCCTGCAGAACCTTGATTCGAAGGTCCACTATCGGTAATTGGAGCTTTTGCAGCTGTGGTAGGTCCCTTTCATTTCGGTCCAGAAACTACTACCTCCGCATCACTTCCACAAGAAGAGAGAAGAAATGTCGTAATACACAGAAGGACAAATATTTTTTTCATAAAAAGGTTTTTACATTTAAACATTGGAAGTATAATGAGTATACAACTGAAAACAAAAACAATATGCAAACTACGACGTGACATACAGTGCACTTAATGTATAAAGAGTCAATGGACTTTCTCTTTGAAACGCTTAAAAAAAATAGGGGTATTTCCAATGATTCATTTTTCGAAAGTAGTATAGAAGACCTGCACGATCCCTATCTGATGCCTGATATGGAAAAGGCAGTTCAGCGAATCCTCGAAGCACGAGAAAGAAAAGAAAGAATCGTCATTTTTTGAGACTATGATGTAGATGGAGTTTCGAGTACCGCCATACTGGTACGATACTTGACTGAAATCGGCTGTCTCGTCTCGTATCGACTTCCTCATCGGGTTCATGATGGATATGGGCTCAAGGACTATTTTTTCGATGAACTTGCCTCCAAAAATGTAAAACTTGTGATCACGGTCGATTGTGGTACACGAGATATCGGACCGATTCGTTATGCGAAATCTCTCGGGATTGATGTCATAGTGACGGATCACCATGCGGTACCTGAAGTCATACTTGATGAGGTGATCGCCCTTCTGAATCCGAAACGAAAGGATTCTCTCTACCCATTTCGAGACCTTGCTGGGGCAGGAGTCGCATTTAAACTCCTCCATGCACTCGTTATTGCCATAGAAGGATGAAATAGGTGAAATGGGGAGTCCGAGGGGGCGACACTGTCTGAAGGGAGATGAGAACAATGACAAGTTGAGCAACAGCAGAGTGAGAGTGAGTTTGTCGACCCTTCGTGAGCCTTTGGCACTTTTCAATCATGAAAAGTACAAAAAATACTAAAAGAATATATCGACTTCGCATCGCTCGGAACCGTCGCTGACTGTATGCCAATCATCTGAGAAAACCGAGTGATTACGACACTCGGACTCAGACAAATGAGTCAATCAAAATCACAGTGACTCAGGAAGTTTCTCAATAATCACAATAATAGGAACTCTCAAAAGCGAAGTAATTCGAGTGAAAATCAAATACCGAAGTGAATTGTATCTGGTAATACAGTGAATGAAGATGTAAAGATTTGAACTTGAAGTACAAGCTTTTCAGAATTCCTCGATGCGGATATTATCGGATTCCAGATCGGTCCTCGCATCAACGCTGCGGGTCGGATGGATACTCCCATCACCGCTCTCCAGTGGCTCCTGGCGGGAGAGTGAAAAACAGATGGATTCTTCGAAGAGCTCGAACACCTCAATGAAACTCGAAAGGGAACCACCGAACATCACCTCGAAAAGGCTCTCCAGAATGTCGATACTTCGAAACCTATCCTCTTCTATGATGCTGAAGATCTCGAGCATGGAATTATCGGACTCGTCGCTGGAAAACTTACCGAAATGTACGGAAAACCCTCCATCGTCCTGAAAAATGGTTCCAAACATCCCCTTACTTCTCGAAAAGGTGATGAAGTATCTGTTGAAGAAACTGAGAACTCTAAACTGAAAACTCTAAACTCATCCCTCTCTATCGCCTCCTGTCGATCTCCTGAGTGGTGCAGTATCATCGAACTCCTTGAGTCATGCAAGGAATATTTTATCCGATTTGGAGGACATCGTCAGGCCGCAGGATTTACTATAGAAACTTCGAAAATTGATGAACTCAAATCAATGATGTACCAGAAATTTTCTGAAATCCACGATATCGAAAATCTCCCAAAAAAGACGATGGAAGTTGAGTGTATCCTCGATCCCGAAACAGATTTCACCCTCGAAAATATAGCCATCATCGACCGATTTCGACCTTTTGGCATCGGGAATCGGAAGCCACTTTTCCTCCTCCAGGATCAGACTATTCTCGAATGCACCCCTCTTGGAAAGGAAGGGAAGCACCTCCAGATTCGACTCGGGAGTAATACAAAAGTAAAACTCGTCGCGTGGGGATGGGGAAAAGCCAATGAAGAATGAAGAATGAAGAATGAAGAATGAAAAACGATACAACCCTCTTGAGAAAGAGCACTTGAAAACACTACGCGTAAAGTAGCTTTGGGATTCCCCTCTTGAGGGGTGCCGACGAAAGGAGGCGGGGTGGAAGTTCCTGACTATGCAAACCTCCTCCAACCCGGCAATATCGTCTCTCTCATCGTCGAACTCGATCGCAATGAATGGAATGGAAGAGAAAGTGTGAGTGTGGTCGTGAAAGAATTAGTTACTGAATAAAAAAAATCCTATTTACAAAATTATGCAACGTTATTTCATTATTCTCATCTGTATATTTGCTTTGCATTGATGCTCAACTCAAGATCATTCAAAAAAACCTCTCTTAACGAGCTGAAATATTAAAAATGAGTCTCTCCCTGATATTCAGAGAAATAATTTGAATGCGAAAACTTCTACAGAAACTCAAAAAAAACAAAATATTCAGAAATTCTGAGATCCTATCCTTGTAGCGACCTTTGTAAAAAATATCTGATGATATCCCGTATATGGTGAAGATTATACAGAAGGCAATACTCCACCTCCATACGATATTTATGAATTTGAGTGACTTTGACTCCGTCTCGAGTCTAGTATGATACAGCATTGAGATACCTCACTTCCATTTTTGTCTGGTTGAAATATCATTTTTACTAAGAATGGTAGTGGCATGTATTCACTTGGTAGAGATGGTTTATGAGAATGATTTATGATTTTTGATAAACCCAAAGAACAGAAGATACAGGATGCATTAAGAGATATTATTCAAAAGGAATGAAAGAATCCTGATGATTGTGCTATAAACAAATATGAAAATTCAGGCTCAATTTTCCTCTCTTATTCACCAAAAAAAGAATACAAACCTTCAAAAAAAGAGGTACTGAACGACCTACAGAAATCTTTATACAGATGAATGTCACTCGAGGAAATTGAAAAAACGATTAAAGACTCTCCTGAATATGGATTAACTGAGGGTTGATTGAAGTCAGAAAATAGTAATGAAACTTGTGGCATCTTCTCTCAAAAATTTATTTATAAAGTAGGAGGGGTATTTGTATATAATCCAGAAGTTACCAAAGAACATTTTATCTTTTTCAATAGTGGTAATGGTGGATGAGGTAGAGGTGAATTGGACTGAAATTTATACTTTTTTACGAAATAAAACATGAATACTATCTCCTGGCAAGACTTCGAATCCGTAGAGCTCCGTGTCGGCACCATAATCCGCGTCGAGGATTTCCCTGATGCTCGGAAACCTGCCTACAAGATCTGGGTGGATTTTGGATCTGAAATCGGAGTGAAGCAGTCGAGTGTACAGATTACGATACATTACACGAAGGACGAACTCATCGGAAAACAGATAGTCGGAGTTATAAACTTCCCGCCGAAACAAATCGGACCATTTGTGAGTGAATTCCTCTGTACGGGATTCTATCGAGAGGATGGGAGCGTGATACTCGCCATACCAGAACGAGAAGTTCCAGATGGAGCGAAACTTGGATAAAAAAATATCTGAACTGAATATTATAGTGTAATCTTAATATATCATAATAAGATCAAGTAAGATCTGGTAAAAATACTTTTTCACTAAATATGGAAAAAAGGAATACAAATACTCTCCATAGTTTTTTGGAGAATAAGTACTTCCTCTTATACTTTTTGTGTTTCCATTTCTGGGAAATTTTATTCTTTTATTTTTTCATATGAAAAAACTTTTGATGTATCTTGTATCCGCAAGTATCTTCCCTATTACTGTCTCTGCTATGGAAGGAGCAGGTCCGAATGGTATGATGGCTGGGCAAACTCAGATCCCTCAGTACCATATGCAGATGATAGACCGTGAATCAGCAGGAAATGATTCTATGATGGGTGGATCTCGTATGATGGGAAGTGGAAAGAAAGATAACAAAACTCGCCCACCAATGATGGGTGCAGATCAGATGGGAAGTGGGATGACTCGCCCACCTCAAAGAGAAGGATCTGGTGGAATGATGCCACGACCTCCCCGAGGAGAAGGATCTAGTGGGATGATGCCTCCGGATCGAGAAGGGATGATGCCTCCGGATCGAGAAGGGATGATAGGAAGTGGTGAACATATGAAACCTCCAGCAGGAGGACTTGGATCTCTCATAGACCAGCTTTCGGATGTAGATCGTAAAGAACTCAATACCCTGATCAAAAAATTCCTCGAGTCAAAGGGGATCGTCGTACCTCCTATGCCTGAGAAAAAACCTACGGATGACAAAAAGGCTCCGATGATGAAAGCACCGAAAAAAATGAAACCAACAGAATCTGAGATGATGATGAATCCCAATACTTCTTTACAACAGTAGTCTCGAATATAGCTTTAATAAAATTCCACCTTGGTCAGAAGGTGGAGTTTTTATTTGGACTTCAAACGTGCCCAGGAAATAATAAGAAATCAAGCGGTCATAAGAGCTCCTCCTCAAATTACAACAAAAACGTGGTTCCAGTTCCAGGTAAGCACGGTGCTTGATAGCAAAATACGGTAAAAAGTAAGGGTGCCCCCGATGACTCCGATACTATAAGAAATACCGATGAGCGTTCATCGAGTCGTGAGGAAGATATATTGAATACTTTTGATTCTCATCCCGAAGAGATAATAGAGCCTTCTCTTAAGATGTTCGATACTCTCGAAACGACCAAAAAGTGCTGAAAGAGCCAGAAAAACAAATACCGTCATCGAGAGAAAGAAAAGGGAAATGACCGAGAGGACTTTAGAAGCGATACTTTTCGCCAGTTCGAGGATACTCCCCACATCGATAAAGGTGACATGCGGACCAGTAAGATTGAGTACTTGTTTTTTCCAGAGTTCGACATCTGGAACATTTGCTGCGAGGAAGTAGGTTTTCGGTGCGGTGGCAAATGAGTTTTTCTCGAAAGAAAAATAGAAAAATGGGCTGAGTCCATCTCGAACCGCCTTTCGTAAGTTCCCAATTTTTAGAGAAAAAGATCGTCATGAAACAAGGAACTCAATCGTATCCCCGAGACCCACACCAAGGTTTTTTGCAAAGGCCGCATCGACCGAAACTTCACCCTTTTCCAGGATTTTTTTTCAAGACACAACCGGAATTTCTGGAAGGGATTCAAGCGTAACATTGAACTCTCTCGAAAACTCTCGACTCGGAGTCGGCGTATGGAGAAATGAAGCGAGATCTTGATGATTCACCTGTGCGATCCGAGCCTGGAGAATACTATAAGCTTTTGCCTCTGGAAAATTTTTCCGGATGATATCAATATCTTGATCGAGGATATTGATGGTATAGATATTGGTCGTGGTTTTCGTATCGATACTGAGCTTCTCTCGAAAAGCGAGGGAAAAGAGCGTAAAAACCGTAAAAAAGAGAATCATCCCTATAAGAGAAATACCGATCGGAATCGCGGGAGAAAGAGGACGGACAAGGGTACGAATCCCATCATAGAAGAGAAAATACTCTGATCGAAACCGCTCGCTCTTGCGAAGGAAAAAACGAAATAGAGCCTGGAGTATAGCTCCCACAAACAGTAGAACAAGAGACCCCAGAAAGACAACCATAAGACTCCAGAGTACATCCTCAAAAATCAGAGCCACGATCGCCCACATACCAAAAAATGGAAGGATAAATGCTTGGATCTTCGGTAGAAAGCTTATGGCAAGTACCCTCGGAAACCTAATCTTAAAACCATGAGTTATATTCATTTTTTCAGACCAAGCCGGGATAAAGCCTACTCCTACCAAGATCAGAAATACCTCAAGCGTGAAGAAAACTGGAGAGGCAAGGAATACAAAATCCTGGGCTCCAGGAAGCTTCGCAATAAAAAATAATGTAATGACCGAGAGTCCAAGAGAAATTAGGATAGAAAGGCTTATCAAGAGAAGGTACAGAAGGAGGAATATGCCGAGCTGTCGTTTTCTCGAAAATCCAAGAATCTCAACCACCTGGAGCGTATGAGCAAAGTCCTGAAAGAGACGATCATGCGCAGATCGGAGGATAATACCTGAGAAGATAGCCGCCACGACGAGAATAAGGAGAGTATATTTGGAGAGTTCAGAAACCGTCCCCATAGTCCGCTCGGAGGAATCCTGATAGGTACGGATTCGGAAATCTCCAGTAGGGAGTGATGTCTTGAGAAGGGTCGCCATCTTCAGAATATCAGTTCATGTATGGAAGGTGAGAAGGAGGTCTTGACTCAGGCGAGATCCAGATGAGAGAAGCATCGAACCTGAGAGAACGCTTTCAGGAAGGATGATGAGGTGATTCTCACTCCCGAGGCTCAATCCAAGTTCACTCGATTTACGGATAGTAGCAGTGGGTCGGATAGTGCGCTCATCCATACGAATGACTCAGGAGAGAGCGAATCTCGACAGTGTTTCTGGAGTGATAGAGATACGCTCTCACGAAAACGAACCAATAGCATCAGTCTCAAGTACTCATTTTTGCGGGTAACTCCCCGAGAAAGCGATCACTTTGATAAGTCCTGTCTTCCCTGCTTGATCAAAAAGCGTCGTCGAAAACTCTTTCCGTTCTCCCCATGTGTAGGAGAGGTTCGAAAGGATAGGCCTCACACGATCGATGATAGGAATCGACTGATACCCAGGGGATCCGATGATGATATCAGCACCAAAAATGGGTGCTGTTTCTTTCGCAACCAGGAGTTCAATATTTTCTGTCAATTCACGCATCACGAGAAATCCAGTACTCGCGAGTATAAGTACCAAAAAGAGGGTGAAAACCGATGAGAAGTTACGGATGAAGAGGAGTCGAAAAATCTTGAACATCGTAGTATCTAAAAATTATAAAATAGGAGGGTAAGATTTATTGATTGCACTTTTTATTGGACTATATATCTCAACCTCAGGTTACATTGTGGTAGTAATCGTACCATTATGGAGTCTATAAATCGTATCTGCCCTTGCGGCAATGCTCGGATCGTGGGTAATCATGATGATAGTATTCTTCGTTTCTTGATGCAGGGTATCGATCAGATCCATAATCTTTACCGCATTTCCCTCATCGAGATTTCCTGTCGGCTCATCGGCAAGAAGAAATGGAACATCAGCCACAAAGGCTCGCGCGATCGCCACTCGTTGCTGTTCTCCTCATGAGAGCTCAGTGGGATAACGGTTTCCCTTGTCCCCGAGTCCGACTTTTTCGAGGATTTCACGTGTCGAGTAACGCCGCTTTGCATGAGAAATATCAAGAACCAGATCGATATTTTCCGTGACGGTAAGGTTTGGGATCAGTTCGAATGACTGGAAGATAAAAGCAATATGCGTTCCGCGATACTCGATCATCTCATCGATCCCGAACTGGGTAATATCAGTTTCACCAAGATGAATGGTTCCACTATCTGGAGGAAGGATCCCCGCTATCAGAGAAAGGAGCGTCGACTTCCCTGCCCCACTCGCCCCCATGAGGGAGACAAAGCTTCCCGTCTCGACCTGCCAGTCGAGATTCGTAAAGAGAACGACTGTTTCTCCTCGAGACGTATAGGTTTTTGCGATATGCTGAAGATGAATCATGGAAGGAAAAGGGTGAATAACTAGGCTTGAATTGTATTGATTTATCGTGGAAAACAATAGAATATATCTCATGCAATCCATCACTTTCATCACCGGAAACCAGAAAAAAGCTGATTCCCTTATTAAGTTTCTCGGCCTTCCCATCCTTCACCAGAAGATTGAGCTCGAAGAACTCCAATCGCTTGATCTGAAAGTCATCGTGGAACATAAAGTAAAGCAAGCTTATGAGAAGATCGGAAAACCTGTCCTCGTCGAAGATGTTTCACTCGAATTCACTGCATTATGAAGGCTTCCAGGACCATTTATCAAGTTTTTCGAGCAAGAGCTCTGACTCGAGAGGCTCTGTCAGATGATATCATGAGCGAACCGAAATGCGATTGCACGGTGTATGTTCGGATACTATGATGGAAAGCTTCTCGAATTTTTCGAGTGATCCATCAAGGGGAGCATATCTCAATCTCCTCGATGAAAGAATGGCTTCGGATGGGATCAGATTTTTATCCCATACTTCTCAAACAAGAGATCAGCAGAACTCGATGAGACTGAATATAAACGATTCTATACAGAAGAAAAACCTTTTGCGAAAATACGAGAATTCCTCTTATCTCTGTAACCTCTTATTGTATGTTTACGCTATCTCAAATACAAGAAGCTCACTTGAAAGTGAAATCCTGAGCCGACTTCATTACATACGCTCGAGAAATTCATGCTCTTTGAGTCACTGGATATTATACATTTGTCTTTGATTGACATGCTGAGTATTTCGGAAATCCAGAGTCACTCTTCTCACCTGCGAGCTATACCCCTCTAAAAATAGCGAAAGTCTCGAGTAAAGAACCCTTCATTGAGCGACTTCGCCTTCACCAATCATGAGGTACAGATTATATGACATTTTGTCGTGACTGTGCCGAGAGTGGCGTCGAGAAATGGACTCTCGATCTTAAGGCTGGAACTTGTACTTATTTCGATATACTGGGAGATATACTCATAGTTGAACATTTTCCTAAATAATTTTACTATTAGATGCACCTCTCCCCAATATTCAATATAAAATATTTCACTGTACTGCTCTAAAATTCTTTGTCTTGTATGTTTCTTTGTGAATACGAAAAAGAAAGTATTATACTTAGATAAATATTTTCCCTTTGAAGAAAAATAGAAAAATAAATACTTTGATAGAAGAAATACCGTATAATTTACTTATATGCTTACTACTTGCCTCTGGTCTCACGACAACAACGCCCTCGAAATGGCGGAGTTCTACACTTCTATATTTCCAGATTCAAAAATCACCACGAAATGACTCTATTATGAGCCGAATGAACACCTTCCAGGATCGAAGAAATGAGACATCATGATCGTCGAGTTTGAGCTCATCGGCGTACCGTTTGCTACCCTGAATGGTGGACCATACTTTCATATCGATCCTTCGATATCATTTTTCGTGAGTTCGAGTGACCATGATGAAATCCAAAGCCTCTGGGAAAAGCTATCAACATGAGGAAAAGTGCTCATGCCCCTCGATACGTATACATGGAGTAAAAAGTATGGATGGATCGAGGATAGGTACGGTGTCTCGTGGCAACTTTTCTATACAGAGAACACTCTCGCTCAGCGTATCGCCCCATGTCTTTCTTTTACCCAGGAAAAAGTCGGGAAAGCCGAAGAGGCAGTGAAGTACTATACGAGTATATTTACTGATTCGGGAGTGAATATCCTCGCTCGATATGAGAAGTGAGAAGGTGGTGCCGAATGAAAGATAAAACACGCACAGTTCCACATCGGAGACTTCGTGATGAGTGCGATGGACGCTCCCGGACCACACACATTCGACTTCTCTTGTGCCGTATCGTTTATGCTCCCATGTGTAAATCAGCATGAACTTGACTACTACTATGAGAAGCTTTCTGCCGTAGTGGATGCAGAGATGTGCTGATGGGTCACAGATAGGTATGGAGTATCCTGGCAACTCATCCCCGATAATTTAGCAGAATATATGCGCAGTGGTGAGACCGAAAAAAAGTGAAAACTCATGAAAGCGCTTATGGAGATGAAAAAGCTCTCTTGGGAAGCTATAGAAAAAGCATATAACTCCTAACTTTCAGTATAATAGGAACTCTTTTGGGGGAAAAAATGCTTCAAAAGGGCTTCTCTTAGGGAGATTCCAGCAATAAATACCAATAGAAAAAAATACCCGCTCAAATAAAAAAACACTCTCCACTTTATATTTCATAACATTTCATCTTATGGCAAAACTCTATATTAATCTTCCCGTTTCGGATCTTCCTCGTGCGACTGCTTTCTATAAAGCAATCGGGTTCACTCAGAATCTAGAATTCTCAAATGAAAATGCCTCAGGTATGGTCTATGATGACTCGCTTTCGGTCATGTTGCTCACGCATAGATTTTGTGCCAACTTTCTCGGAGAAAAAACTATCTCCGATGCTCATACGACTACAGAAGTTCTCAATGCTCTCTCACTGGATTCGAGAGAGGAAGTCGATACCTTTTTCGATAAAGCAATCTCTGCCGGTGGAAAAAAAACGATCGAATCTTATGACCATGGATTCATGTATGGTCGTGACTTCGAGGATCTCGACGGGCACATATGGGAAGCATTCTGGATGGATCCGAAATGACCGCCTCCACCAGTATAATTATCTCAAGTATACAAATGATCCTTGTCTAAACGCTATGTATCAGTGTGAAATAGGATAAGGATTTACTGTATTGCTTCGCATTATTGATTTCGTAAAGGATATTCATATCATATCAGTACTCCATTTTTTCGAAAACCTCGAATTCCTCAAAGACGTGAAAAAATGGGGATTCCATCTGATTTATGGATTTCTCGAAATCTCTGAGCATAACTTCAGTTTTATGGTTTATAAAATGATTACTCATTAATCTTTCTTTATGTCTTTTCATATCAAACATTTCACAAACTTGATCCATCCAATTCTCGTGATCATTTTAGGGCTCATAGCGCTCATTCCGAATATCTATGATCAGAGTTTTTCTGCATGGGATAGGTCAGAATTTTATCTCACCGCTCTGAGCCAGATTATATTTATTGGTGGGATAGCTTATTATGTCTATAGAAATAGCCTCAGTCCACACTGGTGACGCAAATACTTCATAAATATTCTGACTTTCGGATTTCTCCTTTATTATCTCTACTGAAGCACATTCCATGATGCTTCATTCCCGACTCTTGCAGTACTCCTCATTCTTTCAGTAGCTTTTCTTTTCATTCTCAGTATAGTGAATCTCATCATCACTCTGCTTACGAGTGGAAAATATATAAAAAGTAATAGACTATAATCTTTTGATTTTGTTGTAGTAATCTGTCTGTAAAGTTATATAATTTCTCACTCATTTCTTATGAAAAAAATTCTTATTTCTATACTTATCTTCTCTTTCTTTGGAGCCAATATCAGCTCTGCCTACTTTATAGGTTGGTCATGTGATGATATGAAAACTATGCTCACAAACAAAGCTCCTATAAAGTTTGGTGATAGCTGAGCGTACGCTTGAGCAGTACGAGTATTTCTCCTAAATAATGGATTCCTCACTATCGAAGAATCCATCAAAGAAGATAGAAGTACAGGAAAATATAAACGTGATTATTTCGGAAAAAAGACCCAAAAAGCTATAATTGCATTTCAGAAATCTCACTGAATCAAGCAGACAGGAATCGTGGGACCAAAAACAAAAGAGAAAATGGTACAACTCGCTTGTCATAAATAATTTAATACTCACTTTTATGTCCTCAACTGCATCTTCCTATTTTCATAGCTTCTGGATAATTAACACATTTATAGCTACTATTTTCTGATGACTATTTGTTTTCCTATCAGAATTTTATGTTTCTTCAGGAATATATTGGGAAATATTCTTTTCTGCGATCACAATTTTTGGAATTCTCTCTTTCGGCCTCTTTTTTTGGAAATCTTGGAAGTTTAGTATAGTTGATTCTTCTTTCTCGGCAATCAAAACTGGACTCAGGATTAGTCTCTCTTGGATGATAGTGTGGGATATTTTTCTTCTTTGAAGAATATTGATAGCTTACTTCGAAAATCCTAGATGGTGTGGTGGTATTATGGGAGATGGACCTTATTCATTTTGGGAAAGACCTATGCATGATTTCGAGACTTTCATAATTTTATGAATTATGGGATTTTTAGTCCTACTGCCTATACTATTTTCCATTACTGGTTTCTACTTGGACCGGAGAAAAAATAAAGTATCATTTCCTTGGATGTTACCAACTCTATTTGTTTGAATTATACTTTTCTTCATTTGGTTTAATATTTATATTTAGAATTTATTAATTTTTTTATGTCCAAACTCACCGTCTCTACGACGATAAACGCTCCTCTTGAAACCGTCTGGGATGCTCTCTGGAATCCCGTACATATCGTCCACTGGGCATTCGCTTCAGATGACTGGTGTAGTCCATGGGCAAAGGGGGAAGCCCCAAAAGTCGGAGGGGTTTTCACTACTCGTATGGAAGCACGAGATGGAAGCTTCGGTTTTGACCTCACCGCCCAGTATACAGAGGTTACTCCGATGAAAAGTATGAGTTATACGCTCGGGGAGATGAAAGAGTATTTCCTCGATGCCGGTCGCGTCGTCGATGTCACTCTAGAGGTAACACCTGAAGGTGTGAAAGTGACTGAAGTCTTCGATGCGGAAGATACCCACTCGAGTGAACAACAAATCGCAGGATGGAGCTCCATCCTCGAGAATCTGAAGAAATATGTGGAATCTCTATAAAACTTATGGATACATACTCCCTCTATAAGCCTATTATTCTTCTTTCTCTTCTTTCGATCGGATTGACAGAAATAATCACAACCAGTACAAAAATTTCTGATTTAACTCACTCTACCACATGGTTTTTTCTTTTCATGGGATACATGATTCCAGTTATTTGTATACGGGAGTGGAGCGTACGAAATAATATGGGGATAGTATCAATATTTATGATAGGAATTCTATTTGGAATTTACAATGAAGGACTTCTCGCCCAAACTTTCTTTACGAATGTTCATTCCCCTATTGATATATTTGCAAACTATGGGATCGTAAGTGGCATAAGAATTCCCTGGTCTCTGACTATAACATTTTGGCAGGGATTGCAAGCAATTGTCTATCCTATTTCCATCACGTATCTCATATTTCCAAAAGTATCTCATGATCCATGGTTACAGAAAAGTACTACTTGGATACTCTGAGGTATTTGTAGTATGTTTTCTTTACTCGTATTTTTTGGAACAAATATCACACCAGTCGGAGAAAAGATGCTTCATCTTTTTTACTTATGAGTGACGAGTATGATTTTATATCTGATATCGATCAAAACAAAAGATTACTTATCATATAGTAAAACTGTATCAATGAATGCATCCTGAAGATACATATGTTTTTGAATGTTGATGTATTTTCTGATATCTCTTATACCACTTCTCCTCTGTAAATGGAATATATCTCCTATCATCTACGTCCTATATTTTATAGTTTTTTCTTCGCTCTTTCTCTATCGTTACCATAGTATTTCACGGATTTCATATGAAAACATGGGGCTCATCGCACTTTGATGATCTTTTTTGATAGCGCTCTTTACGATATCTATAACCCTCCCTTTTGGATTGAAAGAACAAGGGTATACTGCTATATCTATGGCTCTACTTATTCTTATTGGTTGACTTCTCATACTGAGAAAAAATAAGGGTTTCCGTAGTCAAAAATTTTACTAATATCATAGGCTCTTTGCCGAAAAGAAAGCAACTCCTATTATGCTCACACTTGAAATTCTCAAGATTTCAATAAAATAAATTTATTACCTAATACTTATGACTCATATACTCTGACTCCGCACCACCATCTACAAAGTGAGTGATCTCGCAAAAGCCAAAGCCTGGTATAAGAAAGCATTTGGAGTATCACCCTACTTTGATGAACCATACTATGTCGGATTCAATATCGGTGGATACGAATTCGGACTTCAGCCAGAAACGACTGCAAAATGAGAAAATATCGCTGTATTTTGGTGAGTCGAAGATATCGAGCAAACCTATGACTACTTTGTAGAATGTGGAGCAATCGAGGTCGAGAAACCAATGAATGTCGGTGGTGAGATTATGGTGGCAACGCTCAAAGATCCGTGGGATAATCTCCTCGGACTGATCTATAATCCAGAGTTCCGCGTCCCAAATTAGGTTCCTAATTTTATTTTTTATCTTTTTTTATATGGAAGTCACCCTGAACTGGGTCATGATCTTGGTTATGACCGTCGTAACATTTGCACTTGGTGCCCTTTGGCACGGACCACTATTCGGAAAACTCTGGATGAAGATCCATCACGGAGAAAAGAAAATGACTGATTCTGAGATGAAAAAATCTATGGAAGGTATGTGGAAGATCATGCTTGCTGAATTTATCGCTACCTTTTTCATGGTAATAACGCTCGATTTCCTTATCAAAATCCTCCCCACTTTCACAAGTATCCATATTGCTTTTCTGGTTTGGATAGGTTTCGTCCTTCCGACGATAATATCGACCGTGCTCTGGGGAAATGATCTGAAAAAATGGATGTTCTCAAAGGTCGCGATATCGAGTGTCTGCCGACTTATAGGACTCGTCGCTGCAGGATATGTACTCAGTATGGTATAGAAGGAAATACGATTCAAGAAAACTTTCTTCTGGTATGCGAAATGATATATCATTAATCATGGTTATTCACAAAATGAATTTATAAGTTGTAATTTTAACAAAAACTATATTATAAAAGCATATAACTTATTTTGTATGAAGTATACTATCATCTCGATTGCTTTCATAACATCATTCCTTCTATCCTCTTGTAGTTGAACAAATTCAACACCATCACCTCTCACATCGACTGGAGTCACTACTTGTCAGGCTCATGAGATACTCGCTGACTCCGTTTGTGTCCCATTTTCAGGAAGTGGGAAAAATATCGATCTTTTCACAAAAGATTTTACAAAAACAGTACAGACATTTGAAATCAACGAAGGTGACCTTCATGGATACTATGCAGAGCCGATCGAAGATAAAGACTTTCCCGGAATTGTGATGATCCATGAGTGGTGGGGACTCAATGATAATATCAAGTATATGGCGAAACTCCTGGCATCTTCCGGGTACAAGGTATTCGCTATCGACCTCTATGGGGAAGTAGCCACCACTCCTGAGAAAGCCAAGGAACTATCATCAAAAGTAAGAGAAAATCCACAGATAGCTCTCAACAAGATGGAACACGCCCTCAACTTTCTAAAACTCCAAGAATCAGTAAAACAGTTCGGGACTCTCGGATGGTGCTTCGGCGGTGGAGAATCACTCGACATCTCTCTTGCGAATCCCGTCGATGCTACTGTCATATATTACTGAAGTCTTACTGATGATATTTCGAAGCTTTCGAAACTCAAAGGTCCAGTCCTCGGTATATTCGGAGATAAAGATACGGTCATTCCTCTCAACTCGATTACCCAGTTCCAGAATCATCTCAATGACTTGGGCAAGAAAAATACCTTCTATATCTATCCATGACTCGGACATGCCTTCGCTAATCCAAGTGGAGCAAACTACGCATCAGGTCAAACGGTAGATGCCTGGGAGAAAACCCTGAAGTTTCTCTCCGAAACACTCAAAAAATAACCTAAAAATCCCTCAAGTGAGGGATTTTTAGAATACGAGAGAGAGGAGAATATAGAGTATCGGTACATGTACAACATAGAGTATGAGAGAATGTCTCCCAATACATGATAATCATCTTCCACCGAGTATATTTCCAGATAATAACGTAGTGAGTTTTCCTTTTGATGCTAGAAAAGAAGCAAAACCATACCCGATCAGATAGTATCCGAACCAAGGAAAGAGTGGATAGTAATCTGCTGAAAAGTATGACTCTGGGTAGAGTCCTATAGGAATGAGGAGAAAGGTGTTTCCTCTCAAAAAATCGAGACAATACCCGATCATAAGAAACAGCATTCCAATAAGGATATTCCATGACTTCCACCTGAGAAAAAACATACCACAGAAGGTAGCAAGAGCAAAAAAATGGAGAATCCCCCACGATATCCTTTGATCATAGAAAAATGAATATGAAATGAGGGAAATAGCTCCTGCTACGATTGCAAGAATCAAGAATCTTTTGAAGCTTTTTTTTAGAATCTCTCTCCATCATTTCTTCTCGGTAGAGAGGTAAAATGAAACTCATGCGAGGAAAATAAAACCGATCCCCACTCCCCTTCCAAGGAGAAACCAAAACATTTCAGATATTTTGAATATATCCCGATGAAAAACCTCGACCACGAGGTAATTCATGTGGTAAAAAACCATACCGATGAGTACGATCCCACGGAGTGCATCGAGTTTTTGAGAGCGCATGAGAGAATAACAATAATTATTTCCTATTTCAAAACGAGTATAGAATAATTTAAGTTTATTGAGATAATTTATTTGTATTCTCGAATTCCCAAGCGACCCTATAGATCGACTCTGGCGAAGGAATGATCCAGTCTTTGAAACCTGGATTCTTCGTGCCTCAGAATGACGAACTATTCATTCTATTGGATTTATACTATATAAGATAATCATCCTGAGTTTGATCCTACTTCTGTATCAGCTTCTCCTCCTTGAGTATCTTCTCGAGATTCCCGACGATGATGGTATAGCCCTCTTTGGTCGGATGGACACGATCTTCCTGATTGAGCTTCGCATCCAAGGCGACTCATGCGAGGAAAAAAGGTATATATGATATCTTATACTCCTTTGCGAGCTTCTCGAATACCGCATCATACTGATCTCGATACTCTAACCCGAGGTTAAAGGGAGCCCTCATCCCCGCAAGGAGAAGGGGAATATTTTTTGCGCGTATTTTCTCGATGATAGTTCGGAGGTTTTTCTCGATATCGGCGACAGATTTCCCCTGGAACGCGTCATTGGCACCGATACAGAGAATCGCGAGAGCATAAGTCCCAGTACTCGTTTTCTCAGCAGAGGGATCTCCATCGAGGATCCAGTCGAGGCGCGAGAGGAGTCCTGCGGACGTATCTCCTGAGACCCCAGCATTTTGTACACTATAGTGATATCCCTCACTCTGAAGAGTGGATTCCAGTTGCGCTGGATAGTTCTCACTCTCAGGAAGTCCATACCCAGCCGTGAGAGAATCCCCAAGTGCCAATATAACTCCGGGATTCGTCGCGAGTGGAGCCGCAGTCGGTACCTCCTGCGTCGTACCACAAGCGGTGAGGAGGAGAGTACAGGATATAAGAACAATGAAGATGATTTTCATACGCCCATTCTATAGAAAAAACTGCCATACGCTAATAATTCACGAACCTAAAAACCAATTGGGTTTTTCCTTCGAGATGGATCCTTGATATCATCCAGTATAATTCCTCATCGACCATCGAGTTGTGCATATCCGCAAGCATCTCTGAGTACTCTTCGTAGAGTTCGAGGAACCATTCATGAGAGCTTGAGAAGTACTTCTTCGGAAAGATGATCCTCAAAGCGTCGTCCCCAATCGTAGGTAGTAATCATTTCTCGATAGAGTTTCTGAGCGATCATCCTGACTGATTCGATATCTGGGTATCCTATCTCGAATATATACATTCGACTCTGTATCGGTTCTGGAATAGTACGAGCATCATTCGCTGTAGCTATCCAGATAGCCTGACTCGCATCGATAGGGACTTCGGCGAATTCATCGACAAATACTCGGGCAGTATCGTATTCTAATAGAGAATAGAGAGCTCATAGCGGGTCATAGGCATGTTCGGCTCGTACCTTATCGATCTCATCCACGACCATGACGGGATTCGAATAGTCTCCATCTACGAGTGTCTCGAATACCTTGCCTGGACGAGCTCAATTCCACTGACTGGAAGCTCAACCAAGTATCCATCCCGCAGTGAGTGAACTCATCGATATAAACCCATAGCCAGTTCCAAGAAGTCTTGCGATTTCTCGTGCAAAGTGCGTCTTCCCAATCCCAGGAGGTCCGAGGAGCAGCATGGGAGAGATTTCGAGTGGATCGGAAGTGTCTGAAACCAGTGCCACTCTACGTCGTACCTCATCGAGCACTTCAGTAAAATTGGGAAGTTCATCATAGAGATGCTCCATGGTAGGAACTCCTGATGGTTTAACTTGAAATCGTTCTCCTCATTTCTCGAGCATTCTTTCGTAGGTCGCCCGAATGGTTTCGTGATCTTTCGATGAGAGTTTATCAAGCCTTTTTTCTACCTCACTCAGACTAAATAACCTCCTTTTTTTAGCTATAATAGGAAGAGGATTTTTCTTTTCTAGTAGAGCTCTAAATCACTGGTCTTTCACCTCACTAAGATCAAGCATACAATAACTAATTTACATATTTTCTGTAATATAGTGTTATTATATGGAAAGTCAATTCTCCATGAATTTAAGTTCACAATATATAATCTAGAATGAAAGCCTCTCTCTATTGAATTTCTCGATAAAAAAGATACACTTTCTCTATATTTTCCTTATGAAATCTCGATTCTTTATAGGTACGCTGGTTTTTTTCTTGAGTATTGGGCCACTTTTTGCAGATTTTTCTGATATAGAGTATTCCTGGTATCGAGACTCGATCGAAACCCTTGCCAATGAGAAAGTCATCGGCGGATATGGAGACGGCACCTTCTGACCAGAGAAACCGATTACGAGAGCCGAGATCCTCAAGATCATCCTACAAGTGAGTGGGAATGGGATAGGAGAAACACCCCTCAAGAAGTGTTTTCCCGATGTCTCGGTCAATATGTGGTATCATGGTTATATCTGTCGAGCTGCTGAGCTCTCGATCACGAAGGGTTTTAGCGATGGGAAATTCAGACCGAACGATACCGTCACGACCCTCGAGGCCCTCGCATTTGGATTCCGAGCTTTTGGTATTGCCATGCCCGCAACGGCAAGTGGAGAACTCTGGTATGAACCGATGCGGAAGTTCGCCGATGATAATCATATCATCCCTACCTCCGCCTACTCGATCGAGACTCGTATCAATCGGGGGAAGGCTACTGAACTTATCACACGAATACGCGCATATCATGCTACTCGAACCATGCTCAACTATAAAAGCGCCGGATGTATCGTCGGGAAGGATCTCTCGAAAATAAATACCATCACGATAGCGGGGAAAACACGATCCTATATCCTCTCAGTTCCATCGAACTATGTACGAAATAAGGAGTATTCCCTCATCGTCGCCAACCATGGACGGACGAACTCGAATGAACAGGTTCAGAACTATATGGGCCTTCAAGGCTCAAGACAATGATCCAATCAGGATGACTTTATCGTCGCTTATCCTGCAGGTCTGGATGCCACGGGAGGAGGCTACTCCTGGAGTGAAGCGGAAAGTATAACTTTTTTTGATGCAGTCATTGCTGAGATCAGTGGTGCCTACTGTATCGACCGAAGTAATGTCTTCGTCGTGGGTCACTCCCTCGGTGGATGGTTCACGCACAAGCTTGCTTGCCTTCGTGGAGATATCATCCATGCTATTGCGGGAGTCGGAAGCAGTGGCTACGCTGGAGACTGTACCGGTCCATCAGCAAGCCTCCTCTATCAGAATACCAATGACGCCCTCTCCTCGTATGAAAGTGGAAAGTGAGGACTCAGTCTCAGAAAAAGCATCAATCTCTGCAAAGGTGATCCCGTGCCCGTCACTATCGGACCACTTACTTGTCAGAAGTGGAACTCCTGTAGCCCTGGCAATCCCGTCATCTGGTGTGAGGGATATACCGCCTACGGTGGTGATCCGCATAGCTGGCCGATCACGGGAGGCGCTGATATCTTGAGTTTTTTTAGGGGACTGAGGTAAGTGAAATTACTCAGAAGATTGGCTAAAAAATAACACCATACTTCTCAAGTCAGCAGGAATTAGCCTCAATGCAGATGAAACCACAAACATACTATTACTATTATGAATGACTTTTCAGCTACAAAAGAAAAAATTTTACGTTTGCGTAATTGCGGAATAGTACATATTTCTTTCATGAATAGAGCCAAGAAAGATCCTCTAGAGTCTCTTTTGGAACTGGGTAAAAAAATAGGTCTCTCTATACAAAATAAGCATTTAA
>JAYVJC010000054.1:0-33362 GCA_043769645.1 Candidatus Altimarinota bacterium | reverse complement strand
GGGGAACTTCTGGGAAGATCGTATGTTCTTTGATACCGAAGTTGAAATTTCCGTGAGCATCGAAGCTTCGTGAGGAAACTCCGCGGAAGTCTCGTACTCGAGGGAGGACGATCCCGATAAGTTTCTCGAGGAAGTAGTACATACGTTCTCCACGGAGCGTTACCATCATACCGACGGGCATTCCTTCTCGAAGTTTGAAGTTCGAAACCGACTTACGAGCATAGTTGATACGAGGAAGTTGTCCGGTGATAAGGGCAAGATCGTTCTTGAGGCTTGAGAAATCTTTATTTCCAGCAGCTACATACGATCCAATTCCCATATTGATAACAATTTTCTCGATACGAGGGAGAAGCATCGGATTTTTTACCTTGAGTTCCTTGGCGAGCGCGGGAAGGATTTCTGTTTGAACGTGTTTTTTAAAAGACATAAGTGGAAATTATACGGGTGGAAAAATATTAGAGGGTAGTTCCAGATTTTTTAGCGAATCGAACCTTGTTTCCCTTTTCATCGAATCGGTACCCGACGCGTGTCGGAGTTTTCGTAGTAGGGTCAAGAAGCATCACGTTGGAGCTGTCAATCGCTTTTTCGAAGGTTACCTTTTGCCCAGGAGTTCCTCCTTGTGGCTTCATGTGCTTCGTGACGATATTGACGCCTTCGACCAGGACAGTCATATCTTTCGTATTTACTTTCGTAACTTTTCCTTGTTTGCCTTTGCTTTTACCTGCAACGACGATGACGGTATCACCAGTGTGTATTTTCATAAATGAATTGAGTTATAATGGGGAGAGTTATCAGGTATTCAAGGTATAAAGTATGATGTTGGACTTTCAACTTGAGAACTTTATACTTGGGAACTTCTAGACAACTTCGGGAGCGAGAGAGATGATCTTTTGGTATCCACGAGCCTTGAGCTCTCGGAATACTGGACCAAATATACGAGTTCCTTTCGGTTCGAGTTTATCATCGATGATGACGCAGGCGTTATCATCAGAACGTACGTAGGAACCATCTTCTCGACGTATTTCCTTCGCGACTCGAACGACCACCGCTTTACAAACCGCTTTCTTCTTGATGTTTCCATTGGGAAGAGCTTTTTTCACAGATATAACGATAATGTCTCCAACGCTTGCATACCGACGTTTGGAACCCTTAAGAACCTTGATACAGAGGGCTTCCTTGGCTCCAGTATTATCGACGATGGCGAGTCTGCTTTCTGCTTGGATCATAATGAAAAATGTAAGTGTGTAATGAATAGTAGTGAATTGAGTTGCGTAGATTTACGCAACTGTCGATCACCTAGATCGTCTCAGCTCTCACAATAGAATCATCGATGAGGAGCCAACGCTTCAGCTTCGATAGTGGCCGAGTCTCGCTCACCGTGACGGTATCACCAACTGCCGCTAGTCCCTGCTCATCATGTGCATAAAACTTCGAGGTCGATGTATATCGCTTCTTGTATTTGGAGTGGATTTTATAAGTAGTAACGCTGACAACGATGGTTTTATCCATTTTGGTACTGGTCACGGTTCCGGTCTTGGTACGCATAGTGAGAAGTGAGGAGATTAAATAGCGGTCGTCATAAAGGTCGATACTCGTGCAATATATCGGCGAGTATTCGTCAGGAGGTGCGGCTGTTTGAGTTCACCCAGAGAGTGCTTCATCGAGAGTTCGAAGTATTCCTTCTGAGCCAGAGCCAGCTCTCCAACAAGATCAGCTCGAGTGAGCGACTTGAGGGTAGAGATATCTTTGATAATGGTAGGAGTAGTTTTCTTAGCTTTTGCCATACAAATGAGAGTAAAGTGGAGGTAGAGCGATTAGTAGTCTTGTTTTGAGAGAAGGATCTTCGTCTTGACTGGGAGCTTGTATGAAGCAATCGTAAAAGCCTCACGTGCAACTTCTGGGGCGATATCTCCGAGTTCGAAGAGGACGCGACCAGGTTTTACAGGAGTTCTATACATTTCAACACTTCCCTTTCCTCAACCCATAGGAGCTTCCGCTGCATGAGTCGTGTATGGTTTATCAGGGAAGATTCGAATCCACACCTGACCACCTTTCTTGAGGAATCGTACGATTGCCTTACGAGCACTCTCGATTTGACGAGACGTGATGTATCCAGCCTCAGTCGTCTTGAGGGCGTATTCTCCAAATGATATGCTTGACCCACGTTGAGCGAGACCTTTGATAGTCCCTCGTTGGGCTTTGCGGTATTTGGTTCTACTCGGCTGTAACATAAAAAGAAGTGTTATGAAGTATATAGAAATGAAGTGAAAGTCAAGTGGAGTTTTTATTTTCTAGAGTTTTTTCGGAGTTCTCGTTTCACTTGGTTCTGCAGATTGATATGAAGTGGATTTTATTATTTCTTGAAGATATCTCCCTTGTAGATCCATACTTTGATTCCGACGGTACCGGCAAGTGTTTCTGCTCGTTCGGTTGCATAGTCGATATCAGATCGGACGGTCATAAGTGGTATAGATCCTTCCTTGAAGGTTTCTCGACGAGCGATTTCAGCACCATTGAGACGTCCTCCGAGCTTGACCTTGATTCCAAGTCCTCCCTTTTCGAGGGTCTTCGCAATCGAATTTTTGATCACTCGTCGGTAAGGCATTTTCTTCTCAATCTGGCGAGCGATGGCATCTGCTACAATCGAAGCCGAAAGTTCTGGTTTCTTGACTTCCTTCACATCGAAGGTGAAAGTATAACCAGGAAATTTTTTCTCAAGATTAGACTTGAGTGTATTGACGCTTTCGTCATCTTTACCAAGGATCAGAGCGATACGAGACGTATAGATAGAAATAGCTAAAGCTTTTCCGGCTCCATGGTTGATGAAGCAGTTCGCTATCGGAAGGTTCTTGTAGTGGGCCATGACTGCACGGCGGATAGCAACATCTTCAGAAACTGAAGCTGCATAGTGCTTCTTATCATAGTACCCGGTAGTTCTCCAGGTCTTGATATATCCGATACGAAAGGCGAGAGGGCTGACTTTGTGTCACATAGGGAAAAAATTATTTTATAGTCAAAGCAATGTCGACATGGGAAGTACGCTTCAGAATACGATGAGATCGTCCTCGTGAAACCGGATTGATACGTCTATAGACGAGTCCTTGGGTAACTACTATAAAAGCAATATGAAGGCTTGTAAGCTCTTGATTATCATTGTGAGTGGCATTGGCTACCGCACTTGAGAGTACCTTGTAGACAATATCAGCTCCCTTCTTCGGCATAAACCGGAGCGTATCGAGGGCTTGTTTCGCATCCATATCTCGTACGATATAGGCGATGACATTGAGCTTTTTCGGGGATATACGAACATTGGAGACGGAAGCTTTCATAAAAAATGAGTTTAAGAGTTTTACAGTAGTAAGTTTTACAGTGTATACAGGTAGTTAGAAGTAATTTGAAGGTATTCGAACTTTCTATAATTCTGTGATACTGTTATACTACTTGTTTCCAGAATGGGCATTGAATCTTCGAGTAAAGGAAAACTCACCGAGCTTATGACCGACCATATCTTCGGTTACGAAGACCGGTACATGTTGTTTTCCATTGTGAACTCCGAAGGTATGTCCGACAAAGTCTGGAGCAATCGTGCAGGCTCGTGACCAAGTCTTGATCACATTTCGCTTTCCAGTGGCATTGAGGGCTTCGACCTTCTTCATCACGCGGATGTCGATGTAAGGTCATTTCTTAAGACTACGAGTCATAATAATTGAGTTAAAAGGTTTGTAAGGTTTGTAAGATACGTAAGGTTTGTAAGGTACGTAAGGTTTCAACTTTATGAACCTTATGAACTTGCAACCTTATGTACCCAGTTTGATTATCCCATAAGTTTTCCAGCGCGAGTTCGAAGAACCCAACGATCGGTATACTTTCGACTTCGAGTCTTCACTCCTCGAGCGGGTCTTCCCCATGGAGTCTTCGGACCTTTTCGCTGACCGACTGACTGGTGTCCTTCTCCTCCTCCGTGCGGATGGTCCACGGGATTCATCGAAGAACCGAGTACTGTTGGTCGCTTTCCGAGCCACCTGGAACGACCAGCCTTCCCGATAGTGACTTGATTCCAGTCTGGATTCGAGACGATACCGATAGTTGCAGAGCACTTCTTATGAACGAGTCGGATTTCTCCAGAAGTCATCTTCACCTGAGTATACTCACCTTCCTGGGAAAGAACGGTGGCAGAAGCTCCAGCAGATCGAACCGAGGTTGCGCCCTTTCCGAGAATAAGCTCAACATTGTGAACGAAGAGACCAGTTGGGATATTTCCGATTTCGAGTCGATTGCCAGCGATGGGCTTCGCAGTAGCGGAAGTAATGACTTGATCTCCTACCTTCATCGTCGTATGAGCGAGAAGGTATCGACGCTCTCCGTCAGCGTAACAGACGAGAGCAATAAATGCCGTACGATACGGATCGTATTCGATGGTTTCGACGCGTCCTGGGATGTCGAATTTATTGAGCTTGAAGTCAACATTTCGATAGAGTTTCTTGTGCCCTCCTCCCTGATGACGCACCGCGATACGACCATTATTGTCTCGACCCGCTTGGTTCTTGAATGACGAAAGGAGTGGCTTATACGGAGTATCCGTCGTGAGCTCTTCATACGTCAAACCAGTCATGAATCGTCGTGACGGAGTATAGGGATTGTATTTCTTGATTCACATAGGTGGAATGTTAGAATATTGGAATTTAAGGAGGGAGAATTCTTTCTACTAAGAGCTGTCTGTTACTTTACGACTTCGATATTAACGATCTTGTTTCCGGCAGCAAGGGTAATCATAGCCTTCTTTTCTGGAGATTTCTTTTTTAGTATTCCATTTTTCGTATTGTGGAACTTTTCTCGAGTATGAAGCATATTCACCTTCGAAACCTTGACTCCATAGATCGTCTCGATCGCGCGCTTGACATCGATCTTCGTACATCGTGGATCGATGATACATGTATAAACGCCTCGGAGTTCTCCCTCGGTACTTTTATTTGTAACGATGAATTTCTGGATGACGGAATAGAGAGATGACATAAGAATACAGTTTAGAGTTTAGAGTTGTGAGTTTACAGTTCGAGGAGACTACTTCGAGAAGTGTGTATACATATGCTCAAGGGAAGCCTTCGTGAAGACGAGGTCCGTGTACTTGAGGAGGGAGTGCGGGTTGAGGTATTCGACATTGACGACCTTCACCGTAGCGAGGTTGTAGGCTCCCTGAACGCGAGCAGACTCTTCACGAGTCACCGCAAGAACCGCTTTCGGTGCCTGGATAGCCGTCATGAGTGTTGACATAGTCTTCGTCTTTGCACAATCAAGAGAGAGCTCTTCGATCACCTTGACAGTGTTCGCATTCGCCTTCGTCGAGAGGAGAGAAAGAAGTGCGAGTCGTCGTTCCTGTTTCGAAAGGTTGAGGGTAAAATTTCTCTCATTTCGAGGACCAAATACGACTCCTCCACCCTTTCGCATCGGACTTCGGCGGTCACCCATACGAGCGGAACCAGTTCCTTTTTGCTTGAAGAGCTTACGAGTTGAACCCTGGACCTCTCCACGGTGCTTCGTATGCGCGATCGAGTGACGAGCATTCGCCTGTTGAAGAACGAGAAGACGGTGCATAAGTCCCATATTCGGAGTCACTTCAAAAAACGAAGGTTGGAGGTCTATCGTTCCTTTGGATGCTCCGAGAGTGTCATAGAGTGATGCTTTCATAGATTGGTTGTAAGGTGGAAATTGATTTTGAGAGACTAGAAGGTCAGGGTGATGAGGGAGTTTCGAGCTCCAGCAACTGGACCCTTTACCGCGATCACATTGAGGGTTTTATTCACGAGGATGAGTGGCACATGCTTGAGCGTGATACGATCAAGTCCCATATGTCCGTGCATCTTCTTTCCGAGCTTGGTTCGGCGTGGCTTTCGAGTACCGATAGAACCGAGGGAACGAGTATACTTGTGTCCGTGGCTCGCGGTAAGTCCGGAGAAGTTCCATCGTTTCATCGCACCGGCAAATCCCTTTCCTTTCGATATCGAGACGACGGTCATCTCCGTCACTCCATCGAGGAAATCAAGAGAAATGGTATCGTCCTTTTTCAGATCCGCGAATGCTCCGGAAATAGGTACTTCTCGAAGTGTGACTTTTTTCCCGTCCGTCATACGTATGACGAGCGCCGCATATCCGTCTGTTTCCTCAGTTTTGACCTGAGCAACGGTAAGAGTAGGCACCTTGATAAGGGTCACAGGCGTGAATTTCCCTTCATGAATGACTCGAGTCATTTCGAGTTTTTTTCCGATTATACCAGCCATAGTGGTTTGTGTTATAGATATTGAAATGAGAGGTTGTAGGTCTTCTTCTCGAAAGAGAAAAGTTTACCAGCAACATCATAGAGTATTCGAACTTTATGTGAAAAGTAGGCAGATTATATAAATCGGAATATAAATGTCAAAAGATTTTGAGAAGAAAATATACAAGTCCTATTTTCTATAAAAAACGCCAACTCTTTCGAGATGGCAATGGTTTACCCTTGCGGTATATCCTGGGGAATTTGTTTATTTATAATATCAAAACTATAGTAGCACGAGAGAATCAGAAGAGCTATAATGATTGAAAAGTTTTTTAAATGTAAATAAACTTTATTCTGGAAAGGAACAAAAACTACCATTTTTACCTCATGGTAAAATAGATTATTGTAGCAAAATAAAATTTCTACCTCTTCTGCCTTTCGCCTTTTCTACCTTTTCCACCATTTCTACCGTCTCTCTCTTAATTCGGCTTCACCATATCTTGTATCGAGTTTTTGATGGTATCGATGCCTTGCTGTATGATATCTTCGACTTTGAGCTGCTTATTCAGGCTATCATAGAGCTTGCGAATCTCAGGGGTCGCTGTCGCCCCCATCTTCGAGATAAAGGAATCGAGTGATGTCGAGAGGCCACTGCTCGTCGCTGAGAATCGATCCCAGATCGCTCCGTAGATGAGGGTCGGCTCGAGGATCTTCTTCTCTTCGGGGGTCGCCGTCGTGAGGATCTTCTCACGCAGGTTCTGGCGAAGATCAGCAGAGAAGTCAGTATTGGCAATATCCTGATACCATCGTACGAGAGATGCCGTAGATACTCTGGAAGTTATAGTGTCAAAATTTTCGGTTCCCGCATCGAGCATCCGCGCTACCTTGATGCGATCGAAGGATGGTAAGTAGGAAAGAATCCAGCGGATAAACCGATCCCACAGGGAATCCGTTCCCGAGAGGGAAGCTATCTGTGCCTGTATCTTTTTCGTTCGAGCTGTTATGAACTCGGTATCCGCTACTTGATTCAGAGCATTCCATGCTGAGTCGAGTACTGCTTGAGTGAGTCTGTCGAAGATATTGGTAATCCTAACGACTTCTCCAGGTAAGAGATCGATCGACTTTCCATTTCGATCGGTGAGGTTTACGGCGTGATTTACACTATGGATGTAGTCCTGATCGAGGTTGATCTCATAGACGGTACCTCGTACTGCTGCTGTGACACTCTGCCCAGGGATACGAGTATTGAAGTAAGAGTCCCCGAAGAAGGCGCGAACGATATTGGTCCAGATTTTTCACCTTTCGAGATCGATCTCGATATGTGAGGAGGAGAGATCATGCTCTACTGAGAGCTCGCGAATACTAAGCTCTGTAACGCCGCCGATACGAGAGAGACTTCCATCTGGCCAGATTATACGAGCAAGCGAGTCTCGTCCAGAGATGACACGGTCGAGTGCTTGGATTTCGAAGGATTCCCCAGGCTTCATATCATAGGCAACCTCTCATCGAACCACTGTCACCGTTCCTGAAGACACCATCACGGTCGGACTCTGGGCGTTATCAGTCGAGAGGAGCGCGTAGTATCGGTATACACTCCATCCGATCATAGCAAAGAAGAGACCTATAATGGTAATGCTTAGAAGAAAGAGGGATTTTTTGTACATAAAGATTGGGAAAAAAATCATTTATCATTATTGTATCACAAAAGCATACGAAAAAGCAAATAACCAGGACCTTTCGACATAAACCCTAAGTTTATACGCTTCTACTTTTCTAGCTCTTCTACCATTCCTCATCTCTACTGTTATCGACATCCCTTTGTCCTCATGTCACCCTTGCTCATGCAGGGACCCGGTTCCTGGTTTTCTGGATTCCCGTTTTCACGGGAATGACAAAACGAGAAAAGGGATTCCTCCGCTTCGGTCGGAATGACAAAAGCCCATTTTTCCCTACCATCTACTTTTTTTTCATCTCTACTGTAAATCGCTCTCAATCTATACTGCAATACTAACTTTTATTTATTCGTTATTATCATGTAGTTCTCCCGACACTGTCGTTCCTCCTTTCTACCGTTCCTCAATTTCTCTCATCCCGACTTCCCCTCCACAAAAAAACCAACTTCCCACCTTTCCCCGTTTCTAGCGATCCATCGTTTCTACCGTTTCTACCTCTTCTACCATCTCTGTCGCTCACCCCCATGAATCCTCGATTTCGCTACATCCTGATTGGACTTGTCTCCCTCATCATCTATGAACTCTATCTCATCGGATTTTATAAATATCAAGACCTTCGGATCAGCGCACATATGCGAAATGTCGAAACCAATAACATCAAGGCTGAAAGCAGTATCGAGGCGAAGAAAACCTACCTCACCTATATCAATACCGAGGCGTATATGTCTCGCATCGCCAAATCCAGTCTCAATAAAAAACTCCCAGGTGAAAGGGTGATCAATATCGTCACCGAAGAAGACGTCGCGAGTAATGAAGCTCTCAATGTAAATGACCGTATCAGTAAAGCTGAGAAACAAGAATCTTCCCCGATGAAAGGAATGTCGAACCGAGAAAAATGGATGTATCTTATCTTCAAAATACGTACTACTACCGATGCATCAGATAACTAATCGTGGGATATTTTACGAAGTATGAGTGGATGGATTTTGTTATCCGGTTTTTCAGGAATCAAGTCCTAGAAAATCTTACCGAGTGTTCGAATGAGAAGTACTCCAATCCTCGACAACCATCAAAGAAGCACTCGCTCATATACGTACACACTACGAAACGCTTGGATACTATGATGCTGGGAAAAATGCGTTCTCGGTGACGAAATCAGAAGATATGGTAGCCTGCTCCCTCTTCGATATCGCCTTCTGTCGACAAGACCGTAACGACTCTATCCTCAAAGAAATGAGTCTCGTCAGTACTGAAGTTTCTCATGCTCTGAGATCTGCCTACAATCATGGGCTTATCCAAGTACTCACTCTCGATACTATGAATGATGCACTCATAGAAAAAGCAATTCGGAAAATACACAACGAAGCGAGCATCGCCCCTTACTACCTGGCAAAAGGTCTTTCCTTCATAAAAATAGAAGCGGGATGGAAAGGGTTGGAAAGAAAAATCATCGTAGATGAAAACTCATTCTCTCTTTAGTGGTTTCGTGATTCAGTAGTAGAGATTCCTCCGTTCCGCTCGCTTCAATCGCTTCTCGATCGGAATCACAGTAGTATCATCATCGGAATACGGAAATACAGTTTCTTGTTTGCTGGATTCCCATTTTCACAGAAATAACGAAACTGTGTCATCCCGAGGCACTCGAGGGATCCCTTGGTTTCACTAAGATTTCATTCACTGAGTGTGTAAAGGGATTCCTCCACTTCGGTCGGAATGACAAAATATTACCTTATACGGCACCCCCTGGGTCCCACCTGAAAGGGGGATTCAAAAATCAGCTACATCTTTCCTATTTTTTCCTCCCTTCAATTTTTTTACTCCCCTGCCCCCCCCCCTTAGAAGGGGGGTTACAAATTCTCTTACTCGTAATTCTACTCTTCTACTCTTTTACCGTTCCGACGTTTCCACCTTTCCTTCATCTCTCCCTTCCCACCTTTCCCCGTTTCTAGCGCTCCATCGTTTCTACCATTTCTACCGTTCTACCCATTAAAGGTCTGGTTCAGCATCGCTTTTTCGATTTCTTTTTCGATTTCCGTCTGGATATCTTTCATAAGTATTAGTTCTTGGAGGACTGACTTCTTATGTTCGAGAAGCTGAGCCTCCTTTCGAAGGAGAAGATCTCCGTAGGTAAATACGGATATAAAGTAGAGTATGGCGACCACAAAAATACTCGCTAGGATAATGGCGACCGCAAGTCCAACACTACCCATGTGATAGAGGTAGAGGTTACCGACAGTATAGAGAAATTCAGTGGAGATATTCATAGCGCTTAGAGGTTAGCAACTGGAGATTCGGTATCGGCGGTACTTTCGAGGAGTTCTGTAAAAACAATCATACGTTTGAGATCAGTTCCTATGGGCCAGCAGGTCATAAGTGAGAGTTCTTTTTTTTCAGGGTCACGTGACTGGAGTGCCTTCACATCTCCGGGTCTTACGATCGTTTTTTCCTTTACCCGGTAGGTATACTTCATCTGGTTATAGTAGACGATGATATCATCTCCAGCCGAAAGGTTATCGAGGAGAGCGAAAACATCATTGTAGTTTCCCTGAATCCATGGGTAGTTCGATGAATGCCCAAAGATAAAAGCATTTCCTACTTGACCTGGAAGAGCCGTACCAGGATATCGAACCACTCCCTTCTGGAGTTCGTCCATAAAGATATTTTCCATATGGTCAAAGTCGAAGTTACCACCAAGTTCGACATTCACGAGTGGGATATTTTTACCAATCTTCGGAATAATAATACGGTTCTCATACGGTGCGATACGGAATGATACTTTTTTCGTCGAAGTATCTATATGGGTCAGGAGCCGTGAAGGATTGGTAGTATTCTCATAGAGAAGATCTGGCATTTTCTCAGAAATTTTTTCTTTGATCGTTTCGAGAGATTCATCACGGCTCATATCACTATTCGATGCTTGAACTTCGGTCACACTCGAAAGAAGAAGGGAATTCAGTGAGGCTTCTTCTTTCGAGTATCCATCCTGATCCATCCAGTAACTGATTCGAGCCGAATAGGCAGAAAAATTGGTAGAAAAGAAAAGGATAGTAAAGACCGTTGTCGATAAGAGGAGGTAGTGGAAGAGGAAAACCAATGGGTGCTTTCTCTTCACTCGAGGCTTTTGGACTTGTTCGAGTTCAGCAAGTGGATCGTAAGAGTGAGATGATGTAGAGAAGAGTTTCATAGATATATGTATTGGTTTCATATATCGTAACATATCTCACTGAGAAAATCAAAAAACGAGCATGACGGTTGCTCGTTTTTATGTATAGACTATAATAGATAGATTTAGCTATTCTTTGGGACTTTGTAGTACTCGAGAAGGTAGCTCGCAATATCCGAGAAAAGGGCTGATGAAGTCGTTTCTGAGAAAATAGCTGATCTCGGGCGATCGATGCGAACGATAAGGACAAATTTTGGATTATTGGCTGGGGCAAATCCTCCATAAGAAGTGATCGTATGCCCTGCCTCTCCGACTTCATATCCTCCTCGACTCGCGATCTGTGAAGTCCCGGTCTTTCCCGCGATCGTATACCCGGCAACTCCTCATTTCGCCGCAAACCCATTGCGGACACTATCGACAAGCATCGCGGTAATCTTCTCCGAGGTCTCCTCCTTGATCACACGACGAAGGGGAGTAGGAATAGTTTTCACGCTTCGACCATCGGGATAGATCACGGTATCGACGATATAGGGCTTCATATAGACACCTCCATTTGCAAGCACTGAGTATGCAGTCGCCATCTGGAGAAGGCTGACATTGATTCCTTGTCCGAATGACATCGTAAAGAGCTGGGTTCGTGACCATTTTTCATATGGATTGATCGTCGCATACACTTCACCATCGAGGGTAATATCCGTTTTACTTGAAAACCCAAAGTCACGAAGGTATTTATAGAAAAGACTCTTTCCTATTTTCTGGACGACATCAATCATGGCAACATTACAAGACCAGTCAAGTCCGTGGATATAGCTATGGAGTCAGATACAGCTCTTTGAGACATTGGAGATTTTCTGTTTCACTCCCCCTCCATAGTCAATCTCGACATATCATTTATCGTAGTAGGTATCATTGGGATTGATCTCTCCAGAGTCGAGTCCGATAGCGACGGTAATCGCTTTGAAAACGGAACCTGGCTCATAGAGAGACCCCACTACATCATTGACATAGACGCCAGGGCCGAAGTTATTAAGGTATTTGTACTTGGGAATAGCCCCATTTCCCACTTCACTATCAGTCGCTCGCCTGACGGTCACACGCTTACCCTCATACTTGAGAGTGAGGGTTCCTGAAAGGGTATCTTCGACAAATACGGGAATACCAAGGAGATCAAATGAGGGGTTCGGATACTTTCCATAGTTCACTTTTTCGATCTCGTAGACACTTGTGAAGGCATTGGGATCAAAGTCAGGACTATTGACTGTTGCGATAAGAGCTCCAGTCTTTGGATCCATCACGATAACACTTCCCTTATTCGCACGGAAATCCTTGACCGCTTTGTTGAGCTTGGTAGCGATTTCTTTCTGTATGTTGCGGTCAATCGTAAGAGTGAGGTCGACCCCGTTTTTATTGGACTCATCGGTATCAGGGATATATCCACCGATTGGCCGGCCAATACTATCCTTTTTGACAATCTGTATCGGAGCCTTTCCTGCTAAATCTCAATTAAAATATCCTTCTACTCCATATTCACCAGCCCCATCATTGTCTACGAAACCTACGATCTGCCCTCCAACCGATTGCTCAGGGTAAAATCTCACAAAGTTGTCCTCAATCTTGATGAAGGGGTATATGGCATCTACGGGAAGAAGGAGCTTTTGCTTCACCGCTTCTTTCTCCGTCTGGATACGCTTGTTGACTGTATCTCGAGTCGAGAGACTCATACGCTTGATAATCTCGAGGTGTCGTCGTTCTCGGATCGTAAGCCTCGGCATGATCACGGAAGTAGGAACAAGTAGTACATCCGAAAGTCGTTTGGCGAGCATTTCAGGATCTGGAATAAGGGTGGGATTCACATACAGATTATCCACTACAAAGTACAAAGAGGGGTCTTGCCAAGACTCTATCGTTTGCATCTGACTTTCTGTCATTTTCTCTGCTATCTGAACCGCATCGATCGGGCTCGTCATACGATCGGTAAGATAGACTTTTATTTTTTCTTTGAGCTTGTTATCCGTGAGGTTTTTCTCATCAAAGAGGGGTTGCTTCAGGTACGAACTCATCGAGGTAATACATATATTTCCCGTATCGGGGCAGAACTCGTCAAAAACCATATCCGCGAGAAAAGATACGAGTTTATCCTTCGAGCCGGTCTGCGTGGGATCGATCGAAAGGGTTCCGAGGTTCGTCGATACGGCGAATACCCCCTTCGGACTGGTCTCGGTAGATCGAGAAAAAATCGTTCCTCTCGAATTCGCATCACGAAGTTCCATCGTCTGTTGTTTATCAGCCTGCGATTTATAGTATTTATGATCTAAGACCGTATATCCAAAAATCGTAGAAATAACTACAAGGGTATACGCGAGGATCATATACCAGAAAATACCGATACGATCGAGTCGAGTAAAGTACCGGTGGAGGATATAGATTATACGTTGGGGGTCGATTTTCATGTGATATTGTGGATGGAAAAGTTTCTGAGTTTCGAGAGGGTTTCAAGAGCTGGGATACTCGTGAGTATTCGGATATCGAGAGAGGAGTACTTCGAAAGGGCTCTGAGGATATCGATATGCTTATATCGAAGGGGATGCTGGAAGTACTCACGAGCGAATCCATCTTCTATATAGAGGATCTGTTGATACTTCGAGAGATTATAGTAAAGAAGTCGTCGAGTTCAAAAACAAATCGAAAATTTATGATTTCTCACATCCACCCAGCCCCGGATCTTGCGAGTGATCGTCGTATCGCCATAGGCAAAGAGTATTTGTTTTCAAAGAAAATTTCCATCTCATATACTGGACTTTCGAGTAAAATACTGTTCACACGAACGAAGGAGGATATCATCAGGCAAGATGACGAGGGTATTTGGAGTGAGATAGGTTTCAATAATAGCGGGCGTCACTCGAGTCGAGTGAAAGAATTCGATGGTATGGTTCGGTTGGAGGTTGCAGATTGCAGGTTGCAGGTCGGAAGTTTTCAAGTTCTCAAGTTTTCAAGTTCCCAAGTTTTTTGTTTCCTGTTTTTTCTCAATAAGCTCAGCTTCCGACTCCAATCTCCTAACCTGCAAACCAGCCTCCCCTCATCCCAGCTTACCAGCTTCCAACTTCCCAACCAGTTCACCAGCTCACCAGCTCACCAGCACCTCAAAATTCTTCTTCTCAAGTGCGGTCAGTGTCGACTTCGGAAGAAATAGGGAGAGGACTTTATGGATCGGGACGAGTGAGAGTTCTGCGATTTCTGGAATCACGCGAAGCGTATTCTGAGCCAAGAGTGGCGTCGTACAGACTACTCGGACGATCGAACGGATATAGGAAATCTCAAGTCAAATAGGAATTTCGACACCAATATCCGAAACCACCGCAGAGGTCATTGAGGTCCGAATCGGGATTTCCACCAGAGAACCAAGCCTTATTTGTGACTCAAAGTTCTCAGGGCAGAAGTAAATAAGTGGCTCTGTATCGATGGTATGAGATGTCGGAATCACGAGAATATACATGGCACCAATATATGGAAAAAGGTAAGAAACGACAAAGAATTTAGAAAAATGAAAATAGTATTGACAAAGTTTATAATTTGAATTTAATGTGTGAATCACTAATTCATATCTATGATTCAAGCTCGGGAGTTTTGAGGAACCATGGAACCTTTATGATGAAAAGCAAGATGACTGTCTAAGCTTACTCAGAGTGCCGATGAGTTATGATACAAAGTGCCAGTATATCAGGAGATAACTCCAGCAAGCTTGGATCATATTTTAGACACTTCTTATACAGATAGAAGATCTCACGTCGCCAGAGTTCTTAATCCTGAAGTTTTATGAATGTCATCCGAGCTTGAAGCAATATTTAACCGATGGAAATGAAAAACTATAATGGTACGGTCAAATTCATTACTTGAGGATGGAAATCATAGCTTCGCTTGAGTTTATAGATCAGTAAAAATCGAATGTACTACTATTTCCTCACTCAGAGCCGCATTATGCAAAGTGAGAGGTTCTATAAGTTCACGCGAAGCTTTTGTCTATAGACATAAACGTAAGCTCGGATGAGACTCAGTGGGAATAGTAATTCAAGAATTTATAGAAGGAATAGAGTGATGATACGGGGTAATTCATACCTCCCTTCCTCAAGCAGATTATTGTATGGCAATTTCTGGAGGTGATCATGAAGCAGTCACTGATGAGAGATGAACCAGATGGAGAACTGAAGTTTATAAACACGAGGGTGAATTATCTTGGCATAGAGATCCAGTACCGAGAAAAAGTTATATCCTAAAATTGCGAGATATAAGCCGAGAACTCGAAAAACTCCATGGGAAAAGTGATATCGAGTTTGTTATCGGGAAAGATGAGCAGATCTATCTGCTACAGCTACGAAGTCTTAATATACCGCCCGTGACTCCGATGATAGAATGAGCTGAGATGATTACTCGGCTTCATGACTGGTGTCCTGCATACTTTGTTTGACTTCCCGTGCTGGTAGTGGAAAGTCTCGAGAACCTCGCCATACAAGGCATAAAGAACCCGCTTGATATACCAGAGTTAAGAGGATTCTTTGATGAAATCCCCCTCATCAACGATAAGTGAGAAAAAACTGGAACTCAGAGTAGACAAGAGCTTTCTAATACACTCCATATGATAGATCCTACTCTCAAATCTCAATGACTATGGGATTGGTGGGATACGGTTGCTGAGTTTAACCGGGAACACCCGGAGTGATGGACCCTCGCTATACCCAATTGACTCCCAAAAGAATTCTGATGACTTCCTTGGTCACTCGGAGGTCCTAGAGAAGCTGTGGAAAGAGTACTCTTTTCGAATATGAAAGCCATGGTGGTTACTGCATTTCAAGCGACCCATTCTGATGGACTCGCTCATGCCAATATCAGGACAAGAGAAGAACAAGTTCCAGTGATAAATATAGTTGACTACTCGAGGGCTATGAATTGAACTAATAAAATAGAACTGCATACTGGTGATATCCTCTCAGTGCGTAAATGACAACTCGTACGCGATAAAAAATCAGAAAATATAGAGGCAATGAATCTCCTCGAGGATTTCCATGGAATCCATATTCGAGATACAGAAATGTATGGTCAGGAAATTCTCTTTCCTGGAATTCAAGTGCAGCTGGACAAGTTCTACAATTTTCTTGCCACTTGGCTTGAAAAAAAACAATGAATAAAATATACGAAAAAAGTATTATCTGGGATAATTTGATGCGGCTTTCATGCTAATCAAGACTATGTAAATATGGAAATACACGGTTTTAAAATGCATCCAAAATATTGGGCTCTACAAATAAACGAAGACTTTAAGGATCTATGACTCCTAGAGTCACTCCAACAAGAGTATGGACTCATGGTAGACAACGCCAAGTATCCTGAAGATTTCGAGGAAGAAGTTTTTGGATAAAATTAATAAAGATACTACATTTCTCTGAAAATAAAGTGTGGAAGTAGACATAACGGCAACAAAAATCCCGATTCGCTCGGGATTTTATATTGATGATGCTTGATGTACATACTACTACAGTCCGAGTGATTTCTTCAGAGCGTCAGCTTTTTCTGCATCCGCATTGGCTGCTGACTGCGCCTTTTTCTCTTCGGCGTAGATATCTTTGAGCTGTTCCCACTCATTTTGCGCTTTCACGAGGAGTCCCTTGATGACTTCTCCTTCGGTCGGCATCAGCTTGCGAAACTCTACGCGCTCGTCTTCGAAGACCTTCACGAGTTCATCGATCTGGAACTGAGAAAGGGTCGGGATCGCGTCGATCACTCGTTTCTTCTCGAAGGTCGAGAGGGAGAGGGAATGTTCGAGGAGCTCTATAAAATAAGTCTCATCGAAGGTCGTGAGTGGATGGACTCGCGCGAGCTCCATAATCATCGTATTCTCTGTCTTCGGTCGTGGCGGTGGAGGTGGTGGCATCGGAACTCAGCCATCAGCGGGAGGAATCATACCAGTATCGGCAGGATTCGTTCCAGTCGTTCCATCAGTTTGAGGATCTGACATAGAGAGAAATTAATTATTATAGAGTATAAGAGCAATTAAGAGATTTTCAAGAAATTTTATTTTTTCATTATTTCATACTCTCATTCTGCAAGTGTCAATATCTCATCTTCGGTGTTTCCATATGTTTTCAAGACTTCCAGTAATCCTCATTTCTCAGCATTCCAGTGACAGATACATTTGATAGGGAGGATAGAGAGTCATGGGTGGAAAGAATCCGTATCATTTTCATAATAATAACTCGAAAGAACCAACACTCCCGCCGAAGTGCTTGCGATAACCTTTCCCTCGAAAAGGGTTTCAAGATCTGGTATTGCTTCGATTTTCTGCTGGAGCATCTGGGTATCGCCACCTCATATAAAAACAATATCAGAAATTTGTATCTGGATCCTCAGAGTATCGATATCTTCATCAGCTATATCGAATGTGAGGGTTCTCTCTCGACGAACTCCAGTGAATCGTTCTTCAATTTTTTTTGCTCCCGCGGACCAACGTTCTTTCTCTCGAGCAAAGGGAATGAAGAGAATATGAATATTGGCTTTTGGAACTACCTGAAGTATCTTCTCAAAAAATCAGGTATTTTCTGAAGAAACTGCTAACGTATTTCCACCGTGGAGAAAATATGTGGTCATAAATTCATAGCATTAGAGTAATTTCTCTTCATTAAGGTTATTTCTTGTTATTTCGATAATGGCCTCATCGATTTAACCTAATTAATGTACATATCTGCATTTTCGAAAAGTATTCCAAAAGGAGGAAAGTTCATGCAAGTACTATAAGGAAATCTTCCGAAGTTCCAAACTATCCTATCTTAAAACCGAGCTCTAACGTACAAAGCTAAAATGAAGAATGATGTATTTGACTAAGTAATAAATATATTTTTATTTGATTATTTTTCCCCTTATCATATAATCAATAGAATCTTTTACGAGCTCGCCTGACGTTTTGTCAAGTCGTGTGATTGGAGAGATATTTTTCGGAGGTTTCCATGAATGAAACTCAGTATCTAATGGAACATGCCACTTCTAAGGGATGGTTTTGGAGGGGGGCAAGTGTCATCATTTCCTGTGCATTTGTCGGAATTCTTTCCCATGGACCAGGTGTTCCTGATTTTCTAAAGAGTCTCTCTCTATGGCTCTTCGGAGTATCGATCATCTTTGGTATTTATTGCTTTTACCAGTCATGGAAATTCCATAAACTGGAAAAAAGGATATACGGAAATCCGAAAAAGTAGCACTCGTCGCCCTCACGGGCGACAGTTTTTTTATGTTCGAAACCGACTCGCTTCAACCTTTTCTCGCACCTGTTGCCAGAGGTCATCGGAGATATCTGCATTATTCCAGACGGATTCGATATCTTCATCCTCTCCGCACGCTACGAGGAATGAGTAGGCTTGGAGGGCGGTATCCAAATCCGTGACTTCGCTATAGTTTTTTGGTATATAAGTAAATCCTGTGGATTCGAAGGTGAATCAAGCACCTTCGAGAGACTTCTTCACGCTCGCAAGATGGGTTCGATCGGTCCAGATGCTGGTCGTCTCACCCATATTCTCATAGTTCTCAGCTTCGGTCTCGAGAAGTGCGAGTTCGAAAGATTCGAAATCATGAGGCGTCATAAGCGTGAGTTGCCCTTTGTAGTCGTAGAGGTAGTTCGAGACGGATCAGGTTTCCCCGAGATTCCCACCAAAAGCGGAGAAGATATGTCGCATGCTCGGAGCCGTTCGGTTGCGATTGTCTGTGAGGGTTCGCACGATGATAGCAACACCTCCTGGGAGGTACCCTTCATAGAATATCTCTTCGACTTTTTTCTCTCCAGTATCAATCCCGGCTCCCCGTCTGATCGCTCGGTCGATGACATCAATAGTCACTCCTGCTTTTTTCGCATTGGTGATGACTTCCGCGAGGGCATTATTTTCTTTCGGATCCGCTCCTCGCTCTGCCGCAAGGGAGATGAGTTTCGCGTGAATCGCATTTACTTTGGATTTGATCTTGGCAGAGGCTTCTTTCTGGGCTTGTACTGTCGGTCATCTTCACATAGGGGGAGAGTTAGTTCGTAGTCTGGAGAAATATAGTGAAATCGAGTGAAAAGGCAAATACTCGGTATGTTCGGTATTGAGAAAAGGATTCCTCCACCCCGGTCGGAATGACACACTATCTGTCATCCCGAGGAACTCGAGGGATCCCTATATCTACCTAGAATATGATACTTTCAACCAAAAAGGGGATTCCTCCACTCCGGTCGGAATGACAAAAGCTCATTTTTTCTACTTTTTTACACTTCTACTTTTTTACGTTTCCATCATTTCTACCTAATCAGCTAACCTGCTGACCAACTATCTCCTACTGGAATATCCATGGAGCGAGGAAAGAGAGGATGATTCGGAAGAAAAAGAGTATCGTGAGTCCGATGATGATATTGATAAACCATCACTTCATTGCCTTTACCTTCGGTTCATCAGCTCCTGCGATGGACCAGAGAATTCCCATCACCGTAAGGGCGAGGACTCCAAGGAGCATCGATGTGTAGACCACATAGCGGATAATCGCTGCAAGAATCGTCTGAAAACTAGAAAAACCAGGAGGAATAGTACATCTGAATTTTCTTTCAGGAACTGGTGTTTCTTTGCAAGCTACATTATCTCAGTTCATCCATTGTCAGTTATCATCTCAGTTATCTCAAATTGCTTTTGAGTACCAACACTGGCAGCTAACACCTGGTATGGCTTCAGTGACTGTAACTACGGAAGATTTTTGGGGTGTATTATTTCCTCCTCATCCTGAAACTGGTGATCAGGTAATTGGATCTAATGTAATTGGGCCTCAGGTGGGTGGAAGAGGACTCGTATCTCAGGTAGGAAGGGGCTTAAGTGTACCGTTTATAATTCAGGTTTTTCCAGCTTCATTTGCAGCAGTAATCGTATTGTCTCAGAATTTATTGTCGACGATAATACTTTTATCATTTGCTTGTAGGGCAATTTGTAATGCCTGGGCATCTATCGATCCATCTGGTTTTACTACGTCTTTTAGACTTCTAATATAAGCCTCTCCAGCTGGAGTAAGAGGGGTAAGGTTTTTAGGAAGATTATCGATTCTATTACAATAGTTACTCCCACAATTCGGAGTAGCACCAAATAGAGTGGACATACTGAACAAAGCAAGGAAAAATAAGAAGATTTTGATTTTCATATCTAACAAAGGTGAATTACCTACTAATCATACTCTATTTATTTTTATTTGGCAAATTTTTCAGTTTTTTCTCTATTTTTTTACCCCCCCCCTTTTTTTTTTGGAAAGGGGATTCGAAAATCTCATTCAATCTTCTATCATTACATAATCTCTATAGAGTCTCTCCTTTGGTTGTGTCATCCCGAGGTACTCGAGGGATCCCTTTATATACAGAAAAATATGATACATCCAAATGGAAAGGGATTCCTCCACTTCGGTCGGAATGACAAAAGCTCATTTATTCTACCTTTTCTACTCTTCTGCCTTCCAACTTTCTAACCAGCCAATCAGCAAACCAGCTTACCAGCTCCTTCTCCCCATCCCAGCATACCCCTTAACGGCCTACCAGCTTCATCCCCCCTTCACCCACATCATATACTCCTGATTCCCCGCTTCTCCAACGACCTGAGCTTTCGAGACTTTCATTACAGTGAATCCGGCATTTTCGAGAAAGATCTGGAAATCGTGAAGAGATGACTCTATGATACTCTCGGTTTTCGGAACTCCCGTTTTCCTTATGTTTTCCCGACCGACTTCAAACTGTGGCTTAAAGAGGAGAAAAATATCGGTATCCTCTTTCATGAATCTCGATAGCTCGGGGATGATTTCCCGAAGCGAGATAAAGGAAACATCGATGGTAATAATATCATATTTTTCTTCTTGCGAAAATTTGCGAATATCCGTGTTTTCATGAAGCTCTATCCGCGAATCTCCTCGAAGACTTGGATGGAGCTGATCCGTCCCGACATCGACCGCAACGACCCGACTCGCTCAACGCTCGAGGAGGATTTGGATAAATCCTCCCGTGGAAGAGCCGATGTCGAGGCAAACCGAGTTTTCTGTTTCCTGTTTTGAGTTTTGAGTTTTATTTCCTTCTCTCAACTGGAAACTGATAACTGACAACTCTTCCAGGAATCCATCGAGTTTCCCCGCCGAGCGAGCGACCCAATGGTTACTTGAACCTTCCGATACTTCGATCGTTTCACCTTCCACTTCAAAAGATGGCTTACTACAGATTTTCCCGTCGACTGAAACTACACCCTCGTCGATTAGGCGCTGGGCACGGTTGCGAGAAATACCGAGTTTCGAGGATACGGCGAGATCAAGACGCATTGGATAGAAGGGAGAAGGGGTAGAAACGATTAGACGACAGAGACGATAGAAACAATACAGACAAGGAAGTGGACTTTCAATCCCCCTTCCAAGGGGGAAGAAGGGGGTAAAAAAGTAGATTCCCGTTTTCACGGGAATGATGGCTATATGTCATTCCGACCGAAGTGAAAGGAAATGGAGTGAAGCGGAGGAATCCCTTTTCAATGGAACGCAAAATGCTTAATAGAAACATAGGGATCCCTCGAGTACCTCGGGATGACAATAACGGAAAAGCGATGGAACGGTAGAAGTGTTAGAGACGAAAGAAAGGTAAAGGAAGACTGGGTAAAGTTAGTTTATTTTTCCTATTCGTAATTGACATATTCGTCATTCGTAATTTCTCACTTTATTATTCATTTTTAATTTTTAATTACCCTCCCATCCATTCCTCTATTTTTGACTGAACTTCGGGGAATACAGTTTCTTGGAGGGATTTCATTTCTTCACTGGTGAACTTCGAGAGGACCCAATCACTCACCGCGAAGCGATCATCCCGACCAATCCCGATTTTTATCCGAGCGAATTCGTCGGTCCCGAGGTGTTCGATGATAGACTTGAGTCCATTTTGTCCTCAGGAGCTCCCTTTTCCCCGGTAACGAACCTTCCCAAACTCCATATCGATATCATCGGCGATGACGAGGATATCTGCCTTCGGATCGAGTTTGTAGAATTGTACAAGACTCGCGACCGACTGACCTGAGAGATTCATAAAGGTTAGGGGCTTGAGAAAAACACAGTTTTGAGTTTTGAGTTTTGAGTTTTGAGTTGGCGAGGGTTCATTTAATACTCGTGGAGCTCATTCTTCTTGAGAATTCAGAGAAATTTTCTTTCAACTTTCAACTCTCAACTCTCAACTGGAAACTATACCCTGGAACTTCGAATCTCTCCATACTCCGTCACCATACGTTTTAGCAATCTCATCTATCATCATAAACCCGACATTGTGTCGAGTGTGCTCATAGTTCTTCCCTGGGTTTCCGAGTCAGATGATACATTTCATGGAAAAAGTGTATAGGTCGCTTCCAGAAAGTCAATTTTTTGCATTCCCGCTGATTATATGGTATCTTGAATGGGTAATCATTTTATCTATGGAACTCGGAAAGTTTGAATCCCTCGTAGGAGAGCTCATCAAGAAAAATATCTCAGACCTCCATATCACGACGACGGGATTTCCTTATATCCGTATTCATGATGGAAAGCTGAAACCGATCGCGGCATTTGGGAAACTCACCCTCGAGGATATCGAGGATATCATACGCTTTATCTATCCGAAAGAAATCCCGGAAGATGTGAAATCAGTCGATACCGCTTATGCTTTTGAAGATGCAAGATTTCGAGTCAATATTTCTCGAGTACTCCGTGGATGGTGTATATCGCTCCGAATGGTTCCGAGTATCATCCCGAGTCCAGAAACTATCGGACTCTCTCAGCACCTCCTCGACCTTACGAACAAAGAAAAATGAATCATCCTCATCACGGGTCCAACAGGAAGTGGAAAGTCGACGACTATGGCCGCGATGATCGAATATATCAACCAGACAAGTCCTCGACATATCATCACCCTTGAAGATCCGATCGAATTTACCTACGAAAATAAAGAATCTCTCATCCACCAGCGAGAATACGGGAAACACTTCGATACCTTTCTCGGCGGTATAAGAAGTATCCTTCGAGAAGATCCAGATGTGATCGTCGTGGGAGAAATGCGAGATATCCAGACGATGGAGGCTGCGATCACCCTGGCGGAAACCGGACACCTCGTCCTCTCGACGCTTCATACCAATGATACGGTGCAATCGATTGACCGGATCATCCAGTCGTTTCCAGAGCAGTCAAAAGGGCAGATTCGAATACAGCTCGGACTCTCGATGATCGGTGTTATTTCTCAAGCGCTCCTCCCGAAGCGAGATGGGAGCGGACAGATTGCCGCGAGGGAAATACTTATCAACAACGACTCTATTCGTAATCTCATCATCCGTGGAGAGACACAGCATATGTATTCGATGATCGAAATCTCCAAAAAAGATGGCATGATGCTCATGGATGATGCTATCATCGACATATACAGGCGCTGAATCGTGGAAAAATCTGATGCCCTCAGATATATGCGGGACAAAGACCGTACTGAACTTCTCGATCTCTAAGATACATTATGTTTAATACCGAAACATCCCTTCATCAAATCCTCGACTATTGTCAGAAACATATATCACCAGTGCAATATTTCCCTGGCGATACTGTTCTCGACTACGAGACCAATCCGTACCTCTATATTTTCGAGAGCGGGAATTATTCGGTCAAAGCTCACCTCCTCCAAGGAGAAAATTATGAAATCGGAAATATCTCATCTCCCGATATTATCGGGGAAGGGATTCTCATCGGCCACGATGATAAAGCCGTATGTATTGAGTCAATCGATGGTGGGATCGCCTATCGACTCACACGAGAAGATGTGGAGTTAGCCTCGAAAGATGATGCGTTATTTTACAAAAACCTCACGACCATCTGTCTCTTCTCATCAAATAAGCGTATCGGAGAGGCCAACATCGAACGCATGCTCCTCTATACGATGGATGAGTATATCGAAAGCCATGATCAGAAAAACATCATCCCCCTACTGAAAAGTATGAAGGAGCTCTTCTCGATGGAGGCCGTCTACTGGATCGAACGCCATGAAATCCTCGAGAATGTCTTCGCGATCCGATACAGCTCAGAAAATAACCTGCCGATCAATGAACTCATCAATATGAAGCCATTCCAGGGGAAGGAGGGAACGTGTGTCCGTGAGTTCGATGGACGGGCGGGATGTACCTTCATATTCCCGATCGAGGACGACGAAGAAGTCTATGGATACCTCGCGCTCTACCACAGTGCGACAGAGAGTATCCCAGGATATATCGCACGCATCTTCCACCATATGGACTCCCTCTTCATCGGAGTGATCGAACACGAGTGGAAAAAAAGGGGAGATCTGGATGAGGTGAGACGAGTCGGATTATAGTACAAATATAAAAACTTCGAACTCTCAAAAGGAGTGGTTTAGGGAGTTTACTAATCTAGAGCCTATATCTTTACGGTACTAGATTAACAGTGCATGATATTGAAATATAATAAAGTTAAAATAAGCAACGATTAGAATAAGTACGACAACGGCAATAGAAAGTTTTGTTAAATAGTTTTTTTCTTCATGTTTATTATGATAATATATTGCCTTTAAAATCAAAACAATGCAGTATATTGCTATATATACTAATCCTGCGAGCCAAAATAATCAAGGGGCATCTATAAAATCAAGATATGCTCGTTCAAATACGTTATGATAAATTGAGTTTTCAGTATTAAATTCTGCTAGAATTAATCAAGAAAAATATATAATCAAAAAAGTACCGATATGCTTAAGAAAATTGAGGAATATCTCTATAATGAAGTTTGTAATATTCTTTGTCATATTTAATAAAGTTAACTATTGTTCATGGAATTTGTGGATTATCCTATTATTGTCGCAGTACTAAGCACATCTTTTGAAAGAAATTTCGATCAAGAAATGAGCTCTATACCAACTAGTTTTCATGATTTTGAGAAATCAATATTTACCATTCAATCCAGTCATTCTAAAGGAATCGTATGATCGACATTTTCATTTTCCATGATGTACACATATGCTGCATCAACTGATTTATCGTAGGTTATTTTCATAGTTTAAAAAGGTAAGTATTGTTCATCAAAATCTTCTGATAATTATTACTCCGCTGAAGAAGCATAAAAATAATCCATTCCATTTTCAATATCACTCTGTTTCAAAAAATTTATAACAAGTATTTTCCAGTTTTTATTTCTAGTATATTGATCAATCGTTTGAATTGATTGCGGAATTATTATTAATAAACTCTGTTGTGCTTCGTAGAGTGAGGTTTTATTTGCTCCGATCCTACATAGGGGATCTTTATTTTGAACAGGATCATTTTCCCAGTAACAAACTGGGCAGATTTCATAAGAATCAGCAACACTGTTGAATCAGCAACACTGACAAAAGTCATGGATAGCCATAATTTATTCTAAGTTAGAAATCGAGTAACTTTATCAAAATCACTACAAATTATGGTCTGAGTATATAATTAGCATACATATTTATGCCCGTTTTTCCGATATAAATATCATATCACTCGCAAGGGCGAGTTTCGTGACCATATCAAGACGGCCACTCAGTGCGAGTCCACGATCTTTCTGATATTTTTTGAGAGCGGCAACGGTATTGGCTCACATAATTCCCGTATCCTTTCCCTTGAAGTATCCAAGTGAGATCAGGAAGACCTGAAGTCCACGTACGTGGTCTCCTCTGTCTCCGAGTTTGGGTGATCCAAAGGTATCGATGTAGGTCTGAGCACTCTTCTGCTCTACCTTCCAGGCTTCTCGAGCAGACAGGAGTTCATTACGAGAAGCTTCGATGAGGATAGCTTCCTGAGTGCGTATAGTCTGATAGGTGGAGTATACTTCGGCCATTTTCGATTGTGTCTTCGGACCATAGGTTCCGGCTCCTGCCTCACTTCTCGAACTTACGATATGATAGTCTTTCTGGAAGGCATATATCATATCCTCGAGATCCGGTCCGTATGCATCATATCCGAGATCCGTGAGTTCTTCGGTAACCATACTCTTCGAGTTTCGAACAGATGGGAGTTTCGAGAAATCAATTTCTCCTCGATCGAATTTCCCAAGATCAATACTCTCATATCCTGATACATCAGTCAAAATTTTTCCTTGAACCTGTCGACGTCCCCAGAGAAGAGCACGCTTGAGTCCAGCTTCCCCGACTCCCATCCAGATGTCTATTCGATCCATAACTTGTCATTTTTCTCCTGCGGCGACGATCGCACCTCCTCGATCTTCGACCGATCCGAGTCCGACTCATTCGAGATAGATCTTTGTCCCGAAGTTATACGATTTCGGAGCCGCGAGCATACCAGCAAATACGCCTTTCCCACTCGCTCCATGGGTTCCATTACCATTGAGTTTGAGCTCCGCTTCGTAGCTTCATTTGAGATAAAACGACTGATTCGGGAGTGGTGAGTAGTATGCAGTTACCACAAAGGTATGGTCTTCTTCGGTCAGAGCATACGAGCTTGATGGAAGAAAACCGAAGAAGGTTACTAGGAATGTGAGAATCGATGCTCGAGCATGCCAACGTTTCATTTGTCGAATAGAGTTATACTTGATACGGGCTCCGGTAAAGATTATATTGAGTTCTTCACGCGTATTGAGGACGAGAAGGGAGCTTTTATTGAAACCGAGAGAGGACGGGAACATATGTTTTGATATTGAAGATACACGATGAGTATACCATATATCAAAACACGATAGCAAATAAAGAGGTATTGACGGTTCGTTATTGGATTGTTTTATACTCTAGGAGTAAGTATTTCACATCGGAAGTGAGGTGGGTGTTTTCCTCTATGAGCGATGTATTATATGACTTTCTTCTCTCTTTTCAATATAAACGTTTCGGCTAGAGTTCCACTGCTTGCATATTTCCATTATGTATCTGCAACTTTTCTATCGCTTCTACCGTCTCTATCGTCTCTATCGTTTCCACCTCTTCACTTACTTATACCGTACCCCCTGTGTCCCCCTTGGAAGGGGGATTCAAAAAACTCTCATCCACCTTCCCATCATTTCTTTCATTCCTCATTTCTACCGTTTCTACCGTTTCTTCTCTGTCTTATGATTCACGTAGGCTTGTTGAGCGATGACAAAAAGGGTTCCGATAAACCAGTACAGCCCGACTCCGAGTGGGAAGAAAAATGAAGAGGTCGCTATCATCACGGGAAGCATATAGAGCATCATCTTTTGCATTATGGCTGGATCCAAGGCTAAGTCTGGGGCTTGGTAGGCTCCATCTTCTGTCTTTTCGATGACCTTTGGACTTTCTTTTTTTGCTGGAGGGTTGTAGGTAAAGGAAAGTTTTGCCTGGATCCACTGGGTTATACCGAGAATCAAAGCAAAGATTCCGCCCACAATCCCTCAGACTGCGGTCAGGTTGAGTCCATAAAAATGTGAGTTGATGTTCGAAACATTGAAATCTTTGAAAAATGAATAGAGGTGGTAGAAGTTCGCAGGATCATTGACTCCAGAGACAACCCAGTAGAGTCCGATAAGAATCGGCATCTGGATAAGGAGTGGCAGACAAGATCCCATAGGATTGACTCCTTCTTTTTTATAGAGTGCCATCATTTCCATCCCAAGGGTAGCCTGATCTCCCTTATGTTTTTCCTGGAGGGCTTTGATCTTTGGTTGGATAACTTGGAGTTTCTTCTGACTCACGAGCATCTGGTTCTGGGGATAGAGGAGAATCAGGCGGATGATAAGCGTGATAATGATAATCGCCCAACCCAAGTTATGACTCGGGAGAAATGAAATAAGCGCGATGAAGAAATTGTATATTGGTTCGAAGACGATGGTCGAAAGGAGTGATCGTATCGCTCCAGGAGCCGCATGAGTAATAGTTACTATTTTCTCTTCTGTCCCGACCGTAAGCTTGAAAATATAGGTTCCCGGTCTTTCCGCAAAAGCCTGAGCTAAAGGGCCCAGAGGTAGTACGGTCTGGCCTCCAGAGGGAACCGCGAGAGATGTACAAAACTTTGGGGCTTCGGTCTCGAGGTTCGTCAGTGGGATAGAGTCGATAAAAATCTTCACGTCTCGACAAGTTTCGATCGTAGTACCACTCATTGTAGTATTGACGATGTCGACTATAGGCATGTTAGGAATCACGGTACTACTTTTTTGGACTTGGAGATACACCGTATTGGTAGTCGAAGTATTTGTTTTTTCCTTCGGTCCCATTACCCACTGAAAAATAATAGTAAAGGCAATAGTAAAAAGGAGAATGTTGAGAAATTTATTCCAGTCCATGAGAGTTGAGGTTTATAAAGTGGTTCAAAAGGGTTGAATTTTGAAAGAATACGTGAGGATATTTCGATGAATCCTCTATCTTTTCGGAAATATCTGCCTGAGGAGATAGTCGATATCCCGAACGGCTTCTATTGTATGTGTTTGATTATTTTTATCAAAAATTTTTCATTTCTTCGGAACGAGCACGATATCAACTCCAGGGTTCGATATATAAGGTTCTGACCTCGTGTAGTAGAGTCTTCTCCAGTAGTTCCGGTTCACACTTCATGGGGTATGTTTTCCAGAGAGGAGTATGGCAAATCGGGAAAGACTGAGATTATTCTTCATAACATTCGCCACGAAAGTATGAGAAAAAAATGGCTTTCTTTGTTTGAGTACTTTTTTGACTTCATGTTCGGAAAGACGGTATCTTGAGGCGATCATAGGGAAAAGAAAAGGCCTAGGAAATCGGATGGACTTGCTAGGCCGAGATAGATACTCATGATTCGTTTGACGAAATACTTCGAAACTCCTAGCGAGCTCGGAAGCGTTCCGTAAGTCATGGAAAAGTGACAATACGAGCATTTCCTCCCGCTACGATATGGTGCCGGCTCTTTCCTCGAATGTTTTTCACTCGATTTGGGTAGCTTACCGCGAGAACGTGTCGTCCCTTACGGCGACGAGATCGGAGAACCTTCTGTCCATCTACCGTAGATATGCGCTTGAGAAAGCCATGAACGCGAAGTCGCTTTCTTTTCTTGAGTTTTCCTATCATAAGTAATACATAAAAAGTACGCGGATTCTATAGAAAATGTGAAGAATGTCAAAAAATAAATTTTACAATTCGGAAACTATCGATATACTCAGGAGGAATAGTAAAAAGATTGGCCTTCGGGCGAATCTTTTTTTAAAACAGAAACGTCGTGAGTTCTCAAATGAACCCCCGCATTCTCGAGGATGACAGCACAATTAGTGCTCCCATTTCCCAACCGTTTCTACCTTTCCTCTCCTCTAGCGTTTTTCACTTCTCTACCGACCTACCCGCCTTGGAAGGAAGATTCAAAATCCTCCCCACCGTCTCCAGCCTCTCCACCGTCTCTATCGTTAGATCTTTTCTACCTTTCTACTCTTCTACCCTCTCAGCTCACCAGCCTCCTTCCTTCCCCCCGTCTCTATCGTTCGATCGTTTCTACCGTTCTCTCCCTCCCCCGTCTCTATCGTTTCTATCGCCCCACCTCTTAACCCACCCCCCTCCCCTATGTTTGACCTTCAGAAGATCGAAGCCGCGATCAACCAAATATCGGCTGAAAAGAAAATCCCAAAAGAACGTCTCCTCGATATCATCGAGCGCGCGATCGAAACTGCCTATAAGAAAGATTACGCGAGTAAAGAAGCCAATGTAAGCGTCCATCTCGATATCGCAGCGGGGACCTTCGAAATTTCCGTCGAGAAAACCATCGTCGAAACGGTCGAAAATCCCGATGTCGAAATATCACTCGAAGATATCGGTGAAGATAGTGGATTTAGTATCGGAGATACCGTCGAAATCGACGTTTCTGAAGAGGTACTCGCTTCGGAAGGATTCGGTCGAATTGCCGCCCAAGCCGCAAAACAAGTGATCGTCCAGAAGATCCAGGAAACCGAAAAGGAGAAAATATATCACCTCTTTAAAGATAAGGAAGATACGATTATTTCGCTTCGAGTCGAACTCGTCGAGAAAAATCGTGTGGTCTTCGAATATAATGGAAACCAGGTGGTCCTCCCGAAAAGCGAGCAGATCTCAAAAGACAAATACGCTCCTGGACAACGCATGCACCTCTATGTGCGCAAAGTAGAAAATGACCCGATCAATGGACCTCGAGTAATACTTTCTCGCAAGGATAAGGAACTCGTCGTGAAGCTCTTCGAAATGAATACGCCAGAACTCGAAGAGGGAACCGTCGAAATCGTCTCGATCGCTCGAATGCCTGGAGTAAAGACCAAGATCATCGTCGCGAGTGATGAGGAAGACGTCGATCCAGCTGGATGTCTCATCGGACCAAAAGGAATGCGCGTGCGCAATATAGTAGATGAGCTCTTCGGAGAAAAGATCGATATCATCAACTATACGACCAATCAGGAGGAAATGGTTCGTCGAGCCCTCATCCCAGGAACGGTCGAAAAGATCGAAATCGATGAAGAGAATAATATCATCCGCGCAACGGTCAAAGATGAAGAAAAAGCGAAAGTCCTCGGTCGAGGCGGAACCAATATCAATATCGCGGGAGACCTTCTCGGCTACCGCATCTCTCTCACAACCATCGAAGGAACTGAAGTAGATCCGACGAAGGAAGGAGAATAATATGAAAGCATTGCGGTAATAAAATCCCTTCCAGAGCGGAAGGGATTTTTATAATACACTATTTAGGGTTATCATTACCTAGAATATCTCGAGCGCGATCTTTCACTCATGTAGTGAGTTCGTTTGAATATTGAATGTAACGCCATATATCATCATCAGGCACAATTCACTGCGCAACCTTATCCTTGAGAGCAACTAATGTGGTGTTTCAAAACATCTGAAGGGAGGAAAATATCACATCAAAGAAGATATGATTTTCTGGTATACTTATATAAGGATTCGTATTCCATAACTTTACACTTTCTTTGAGTCAATGGAAAAATCCATAAACCTGGACTCAGGCTTCAGAAACAAGGAGGGCAAGTAGTTTTTGAAACCTGGGAGTATCAAGCCCCTGAATATTCCTTTTAATGGTATTCCATGGTGTAGAGTCTCATGGTAATTGCTTTACCAGTGCCTCAATATAGGTAATCTCGTTAGACAGTGCCTCAATATCATGGAGGATAGCTGCGCTATGAGCCAGACAGAGCCCACATACTGTTTCCTTTGTTCATATTTCTGTGAGTGTGGAAGTCATATTTTATGAAATTAACGATTTTATAATAGGTAAATTTATTTATAAGTCAATATTAATTTCAGCAAATCTTTCGATACCGGCAAAGTCAGCAAAAAATACATATTTCCAGCCATGCTTTTGTATTGCAGCTTCTGCAATTTCTCGTTGATCAAAGCCGAATTCAATCAAAACGGTTACAGGTTGCAAGTTGCAAGTTGCAAGTTGATGAAAGAGTCTTTCGTAGAGCTCGAATCCAGTGTATTCTCCTCCAAAGAGGGCGAGTTCCGGCTCGTATCTAGTATCCTCGCTCATATGCTCCCAGTCTCCTCCCTTAATATAGGGAAGGTTGGCGGTTATAAGAAGATGAGTGGAAGCTGGGAGGCTGGGAAGATTATCAAGGAGGTCTGAAATGATAAATCGAGCCGTTTTATCTGGAAAGTGGGTACGAAAATTCTCCTCTGCTACCGCCAGTGCCTTCTCGGAAATATCGAGAAATATCACTTCGTCCGCGAGATCCGCGAGACTCACCCCGATTATTCCGGAACCAGTGCCGATATCGATAACAGTGGTTTTTTGGTTTATTGGATTATTTGATTTTTGGAGGATAGTGCGAGCTCGGCGCACTAGTCCCTCCGTCTCCAGGCGGGGAATAAGGACATCCGGCGTGACCGTGAATTTTCGTCCAAAAAACTCGACCTCTCAGAGTGTATATTCGATAGGATAATGAGGATCTGTAGATTGCATAAAGAAGTCGTACCCAATGGCTTATAATATTAATTCGGTTATATAGAAATCGTACACCGAAATATCTGTTAGATGGTTTTCCAATACTCTACTTATTCTTCCTATTCTTCCTAAACTCACAAACTACACCGTATCGAACGATTTTTTATTGAAGAGAAGCACGCCGAGGTAGAGGATCACGATGATATAGAGAACTGCCGTCGCATATCCGAGAGACCAATACCTGATATCAAATGGAATCCCCGTCGCGACATAGTTTTTGAGATTGAGCGCTTCGAGGTTCGGAAAGAGTGTGATCGTAATACGTCCCATCCATTCGAAAAATATACTTCCCTTTCGAGCGGAGAAGTCGAGGATGGCGTATGCATTATGTCCGATAAAGTAGGTGGCTATCGTACAAAACATCGAGAGGATTGGGGAAGCAATAGTGGAGAAAAAAAGGATTACCGCGAGGAGGGAGAGGAGCTTCAGATAGATACCGAGTACCGCCATATACGCCATCGAATCAAAGGTGAACCCATTACTGACAATCAATCAGTAGAAGATAGAGAAGAGAAACAGGGTAATGAGTCCGAGGATCATAGCAAATCCGAAAAATTTTCCGATGAGTATTGATGAGCGTCTTATGGGTTTCGAGAGGAGGAGGTAGATAGTACGTCCTTCGATCTCTCGATAGAGCATCCCCCCACCCAGGAAAAGGACGACAAAGAAACCAGTGAGTTCGATAAATGAGAGTCCGAAGTCATAGAGCATACGCTCGATCTCGCCGAGGGCGAGGGTTCGAAGAAGAAGGGAAATCAGGAGAAATACGACTCCGAAGAAGACAATCAAGGAGAAGAATTTATTGCGTATAATCTCACGAAAGGTATTGAGGGCGATATTCCACATAGTGAGGGGGGGGGGAAAGGTAGAAATGATGGAACGGTAGAGACTGAGAGTAGGGAGTAGCTGGTGAGCTGGTATGGGGAATGATGGGGATGGTAGAAGCAACAGAGACGACGGAGACGAGGCAGAACAGTAAGGGAGTGGGGGTTTCTATCCCCCTTCCAAGGGGGACTAGGGGGTAAAAAAAGGAAGGAGAGAAGCGACAGAGACGGAGAAAGGTAGATTAGGGTAGTTATCAGGTAGAAAAGGAAATTTTACTGCTGTCATTCCCGTGAAAACAGGAATCCATTCGAGAAATTCTGAAAACTGAAGAAAAATGCTGATTTGATATCTCTGCCCTCTTATACTCTTATACTCTTATACTCTTATACTCTTATACATATATTATATACATTTTAACATTCCTGCAAACACTTGATAATGCTTTCCTGGATAATCTTGAGTTCTCAGAAATCCGCGGGTTTGGCAGAATTCGGATCGAG
>JAYVJC010000053.1:0-16172 GCA_043769645.1 Candidatus Altimarinota bacterium | reverse complement strand
CAGGGAAGATCCTGACCTCGGATGCTGCAGGTCTTGCTTCTTGGCAGTCTGCAGGTACCGCCTTCTCCGGAACCTACTGGACCCTCTCTGGAAATACCATCGGAGCCAATGACTTCATCGGAAGTACTAATGCGCAGGCACTGAGTATAAGGACAAATAATACTGAAAAACTTCGTATCCTCTCGTCAGTCTCGACAACCTGAGCCCTCATCTTTATCAATGGAGGAGATGCTGTCATCAATAATATGACTGTAGGTAAAGGAAGTGGACAACTCAATACAAATACCGCATTTGGAAATAGCTCACTCCGTAACAATACTACTGGAGATCACAATACAGCGGTATGAATGCAAACTCTTTATAGTAACCTTGATGGATATGAAAATACGGTAGTTGGGGATGGTGCTATGTACTACAATACAGGAGGATTTATGAATACAGCTATAGGGTATCGAGCGAATATGAATAACAGAACCTGATATCTTAATACTGCGGTATGAGACCTTGCGCTTATTACAAACAACTACTGAAATTCAAATACGGCAGTTGGTTATTGGGCACTGCAGTCAGTAACAGGTCTCTCAAATTCTAACACTGCAATAGGAAATTCAGCTATGTGATACTTAGCTTCTGGAGCTGGTAACCTTGCTCTTGGTGATAGTGCAGGAAATAACCTCACTTCCGGATCCAATAATATTGCCATAGGTTATAACACCCCACTAGCTTCAACTACAGGATCGAATCAGCTCAACATAGGAAATCTTCTTTATGGTACGGGTCTCGTAGGTACTGGTGCGGGAAATATCGGTATCGGTACGTCTTCACCATCGAATAAACTCACGGTCGTAGGTTGAGATGCTCTCATCAATGGTGTCACGGTCGGTCGAGGTCCAGGTTCAAGTGGAGGTGCTGTACTCTGAAGTAGTGCACTTCCGAACAATACATCTGCTTCGTATAATGTGGCAGTAGGAAACAGTGCTCTCTACTATACTACGAGTGGTGACTTCAACACAGCGATCGGAGGTGAGGCTATTTCTGGTAATGCAACCTGATATTATAACACTGCGGTCGGGTATAATGCCAATGGATGATCCTCTCTCACGTGACAGACTACTTCGTATAACTCTTACTTTGGAGCAAGAGCGTGAAGACAGGCGAAATCCTTCAACAGTACGGTCATCGGGTATGGGGCTGGACTTTCATTCTCAGGCTCGAATAATACCTTCCTCGGTTATCAAGTTGCTGATTCTCTCGTCACTGGATCCAATAATATCGTCATCGGGTATGATATCGATACTCCATCGACGACAAGTAACAATACCCTTAACATCGGAAATCTTCTCTTCGGTACAAGTATAGATTGAGTTGCTACGACACTTTCTACAGGAAATATCGGTATCGGAACCTCATCTCCAGGGCAGAAGCTCGAAGTATCTGGAAATGTCCTCGCGACATCCTATATGACGTCTTCGGATCGTACACTGAAGACTGATATCACCCCACTCTCAGGTTCTCTTATGAAGATCCTCGCCCTTCATGGCTATGACTTTAGCTGGAAGCGAGATGGACGAAAGGATATGGGTATCATCGCCCAGGAAGTCGAAAAGGTCTTCCCGACGATAGTACACACCGACAAAGAGGGACTGAAGTCCGTCGAGTACTCGAATCTCATCGCTCCGATGATCGAGGCGATGCGAGAACAACAGGTGACTATCGAGAAGCAACAAACAGAAATCAACCTCCTGAAAACGTCTCTCGAACGTATAGAAGCCTCCATGAAAAAGTAGGATTCACCCCAGTCGGAGTGACACTCTGAGTGTCATAGCCTACTCTATCATCCCGAGGCACTCGAGGGATCCCTTTGATTCCTACAACGACTCGCTGTCAAATAAAAAGGTACTCCTCCACTCCTGTCGGAATGACAAACCTCAACTCTTAATCCTGAACTGGAAACACTAAACTCTCCCTTCTCCTCGTCTCTACCGTTCCATCGTCTCTACCCGCTACCTCTCATCCCTCACTCACTCCGTATGACTTCTCGCAACACTTTCTCATTCCTCCTTCGACTCCTCATCCTTCTCGGGATGATCGGATCGACACTCTCTGCCTCGGCGCTTTCCTCGCTCGGGACGGATTTTGTCGGATCGACGACGAATGCCGACTTCATCTTCAACCAGAACAATACCGAGCGTATGAGGATCACGACGGGTGGATATGTGAAGATCGCGACGGCAGGAGGATATCTCGACTATCGCCCGAATAATGTCGCCTGTACGGCTGCTCAGGTTCTCGCCTGGAGTGGAACAATCAGTGCGTGGGTGTGTTCGAATGACTCAGTCGGTATCTCGGGTACTGGACTCACGACAAACTACGTCACCAAGTGGAATGGTACAGCGGTCGCGAACTCTCAAGTCTTCGATGATGGGACCAATGTAGGAATCGGTACCTCGACTGGTGCTTCGAAGCTCACCGTGGCTGGTTCTGCGGTCGTGACGGGAGATATGACCGTCCAAGGAAAAGTGATCACGGATACCATCGTCAATCGTACGGTCGCCAATCTCACGATCTCAGGATCTCTCTTCCCAGATGCCGCATCGCCTCTCATCTATCGAGATATCGGTAATGATACGACCCAGAGCTGGAATAATCTCTACCTCTCTGGTCAGATAAAGATCAAGAGTGGAACGCTAAAAAAAGGCTACGTTCTCGTTTCAGATGCCTCGGGGCTTGCTACTTGGGATTCGAATGGTCGATGTACTTCCCCAGGATGAACATATAATGCTTGTAACTGAGATAACGCGCTCGGTCAAAATCTTAATGGAGGACAATTTAACACAGCAGACTGAGTCGATGCGATGTGATTAAATACAGTATGATCATCCAATACAGCGATGTGATACTGATCACTTTTCTATAACTCTACAGGAAGTTATAATACAGCGATTGGATGGAGAGCACTGTATCTCAATACTACAGGTACCTACAATAATGCCCTCGGATACCAGGCCCTTTACAACAATGCTACAGGAGGAATAAATAATAATGCTATAGGCTACCGAGCGCTCTATACCAATACCACAGGAACTTCGAATACGGCTCTCGGGCACAATGCTGATGTCTCAGCAGGGAATCTTACCAATGCAACGGCTATTGGTGCAAATGCTATAGTCTCCGCTTCGAACTCCCTCGTCCTCGGAAATAATGCAAATGTTGGTATCGGTACCTCTTCTCCATGAGCGAAGCTCGATGTCAATGGAACTTCTATATTTCGTGATACGCTCCTCATGTCTGCAAACAAGAGTATCAACTTCACGAGTCCAGGAATCGGAAGTGCCAATCCAGGTGGATTCCAGTGGCTTCTCGCGACGGATAATGCGGCAATGTATGCGGTAGAAAACGCCTCTGATAATACCGACTACGTCTTCAAGCTCGATGACAATGCGACGGATGGGGGAGACCGCTATGTCTTCTGGAATACGTCGTGGTCAGGTCTTGCGAATCACCGCTGGCCGCTCGTGATGAATGGTCTCTATGGGGCTTTCGATCCACGATATGCAGGGAATACTTCGACGGGTGCTATGACAAGCGTCACGGCCTATATGGACTATGCGACAAGAAGAGTAGGTATCGGGACGATGTCTCCTGCTGCGATCCTCGATGTCACGGGTGGGGATGCAATTATTAATTATCTCACTATAGGTCTCTGAAGTGGACAGATTACATCCAATAGTGCACTCGGATATCTTGCCCTAACCAATAATACTATCTGATCACAAAGTACTGCTGTAGGAAATCAAGCGCTACGCATGAATACCACCTGAGGTTGGAATACTGCCGTAGGATCTGTAGCTCTCTGGGCAAATACCACTGGATATTCAAATACTGCTGTATGAATGTCAGCTCTAAACTTTAATACTACTTGAATTAATAATTCAGCTCTGGGAATGAATGCTTTATTTTCAAATAGCACAGGATCGAATAATGTGGCTGTAGGTTTGAATTCACAAAATAATAATACAAGAGGATCGAGTAATATCAGTATTGGCGTAGACTCGATGTACTGAAATACTATAGGTTCATGAAATATAGCTATCGGTCGTGAGGCGCTATATACCGCTACTGGTGTAGATTTCCAGACCGCAGTCGGGTATCAGGCTTTAAGAAACAACACTACAGGTACATACAACAGTGCTCTCTGATACCAAACCCTGTATTCCAATATTACGGGAATTATGAATTCAGCATTTGGTTATGGAGCACTTACCTCAAATACCACCGGAAGCCAAAATACCGCGAACGGAATGTTTGCACTCGGTACAAATACTGCATGATACGATAATACTGCGAATTGATCATATTCTTTAGCTAATAGTACTACTGGATTCGGAAACACTGCTAATGGAGCCAATAGTCTCGTGAGCAATACTATTTGAAGTTATAATACTGCTATTGGAAATCAAGCTTTGTGGAGCAATTCGACTGGTTCTGGAAATTCAGCAGTAGGGTATTATGCACTTCGAAGTAATTCTACTGGAACAGGTAATCTTGCACTCGGTTACCGATCACTTTATACGAACACTACAGGAAGTTATAATATCGCCATCGGGTACAATGCAGATGTCGGAGCGGGTAACCTGACGAATGCGACGGCTATCGGTGCGAATGCGGTCGTTTCTGCTTCGAACTCACTCGTTCTCGGAAATAATGCAAATGTTGGTATCTGAACCTCGAGTCCAGGAGCGAAGCTCGAAGTCGCTGGACAAGTCAAGATCACGGGTGGTTCTCCAGGGGCGGGACTTGTCCTCACGTCTGATGCTGCGGGACTCGCGAGTTGGCAAGCGGCTGGGATAAATAGCTCTTTGTTCAACAACATGTGACAAGCTCACTGAACTCAGACTGACTTCGCGACTCCGACGGACTTCGGATTCCGCTATATCCAGGGAACCGCCAATGGTCCTGGTATATCGGGTGCCGCGCAATACTACAATATGAGCATCGGTCTCGGAAGTGACTATCCATATAGTCAGTATGCGATGCAGTTTGCCATCCCTCGTGTACCTCTTGGGGGAAATGCGTATCCGTCCGTCAGATTTCGTGAAGCAGGATCATGGGGAAGCTGGTCGAAGATCTATGCTGGATATGCAGATACGGTTCCAGCATCTGGAGTCACTGGTCTCTCGAGTATGGTCTGGACTCTTTCGGGAAGTAGTATCGGATCGAATGACTTTCTTGGGACCACGAATACACAACCCCTTGTCGTGAAGACAAATAATACGGAACGTATGCGATTCCTTTCTGCAGTCTCATCGACAGGAGCCCTTGTCTTCATAAATGGTGGAGATGCGGTGATCAACGGAATAACCGTGTGAAAGGGAAGTGGGCAAATTAGTACCAATATGGCTATCTGAAATTGAGCTCTCTTAAGTACTCTCGTGTGATGGAATACCGCAATCTGATACTGAGCTTTGAGCTCAAATACGTGATGAGCTTATAATACAGCCCTTGGATTATCTACACTCTCTTCGAATGCTACTGGAATGTATAATACAGTGGTTGGCTTTAGGGCCCTTCTAAATAATAACGGCGACCAAAATACATCGAATGGAGCTTATTCGATGCTTACTAACCTTACAGGAAACTTCAATACCGCTAACGGTGCCTATTCACTTTACTACAATACTACAGGATCCAATAATACAGTAAACTGAGTTACTGCTCTCTACTCAAACACGATAGGTTCTGGAAATGTCGCTATCGGTAACGAAGCTTTGTATACTCCCACCAGTGTCAGCTTCCTGACTGCAGTTGGTTATCAGTCACTTTATTCGAATACTACTGGTATAGCTAATATAGCCTTGGGGTATCGAGCTTTATACTCAAATACTACTTGAAATGCGAATACAGCAAATGGATCAACCGCTCTCACCTCGAACACAACAGGATCCAATAATACCGCAAACGGAGCGAGAGCTCTTGAATCTAATACTATTTGAAGTAGTAATACTGCGAATGGACTTCTATCTCTCTTCTCTAACACCACAGGATCCAATAATAATGCTTATGGACCTCAATCTCTTTATTCTAACACCACAGGATCCAATAATACCGCAAACTGAGTGACTGCTCTCTACTCGAATACTATCGGTTCCGGAAATGTAGCTATCGGTACAGAAGCTCTGTATACTGCCACGGGTGTCGACTTTCAGACTGCTGTCGGGTATCAGGCACTCAGAAGTAATACGAGTGGATTTAAAAACGTTGCTCTTGGATATCAAACACTTTTTTCAAATACAACTTGAAGATTTCAAACGGCAAACTGATATCAAGCACTTTTTTCAAATACTACATGAGATAATAATATTGCTATTGGGAATGTTTCTCTTTACTCCAATATCACTTGATCTAATAATATAGCAGTTTGATGAGGGGCTTTGTATTCTAATACTTGATGAAGTAGTAATGTTGCAGTCTGACCTGTTAGTCTTTATTCAAATACTACTGGTTTGTCCAACACAGCTATTTGATTCTCCTCACTGTATTCAAATACTACAGGAAGCTATAATACTGCGAATGGAAATATTGCTCTTTATACGAACTCTATAGGAAACTATAATACTGCTAATTGATATCAATCACTTTATAGAAATACCTCTGGAAACAATAATACTGCAAATTGATATTTTTCGCTATATTGGAATACTATATGAAGTTCTAATACGGCAAATGGTGTAAACGCTCTATCGAATAATATCACTGGTTCAGGAAATGTTGCCATCGGTACCGAAGCCCTCTATTCTACTACGGGTGTCGACTTTCAGACTGCAGTCGGGTATCAGGCACTGAGAAATAGTACGACATGATATTGGAATGCAGCATTTGGGTATCAGGCACTTTACTCGAATACAACAGGGTATCAGAATGTAGCTATCGGTTCATGAGCACTCTACTCGAATACATCTGGATACTTGAATACTGCGAATGGAGTCTATTCACTATATTTCAATACTACAGGAACCGGTAATACTGCGAATGGAGTTGCTGCTCTTTTGTCTAATACTACGGGAAATAATAATACTGCCTTTGGTAATAGTGCTCTATATTCGAATATTACTGGATCCAATAATACCGCAGTGGGATTTCTCGCTGATGTATGAAGCGGTAGTCTTACCAATGCTACAGCTATCGGGTACCAAGCTATCGCTATGACTTCGAACTCCCTCATTCTCGGAAATGGTGCGAATGTAGGTATCGGTACTTCTTACCCTGGAGGAAAACTTACGGTGGTTGGTGCTTCTGGACAGAGAGCGACAGTTATCGGAGATACGGGTATCGGTTCGTCCTATGCAGGACTTTCCGTTCAGGGAACACTCGGTATATCTAACTATTCACTTCTTGGCGACGGATCGATACTCTTTGTCAATCGACCAACCGGTGGAGATATCCTTTTCCGTGAAAATAATACTGATCAGATGGCTATCAAAACTGGTGGAAATGTGGGTATTGGTACCGCCTCTCCGACACTTGCGAAACTCCAAGTTATAGGAAGTATATTTGCCTATGCAGATAATACTTTCTTAGCTCTTGATGATCAGTCATCTCCGAGAATGTGATTCACAAAAAAAGCAGGTTATAGCGGTATGTTTGCTCACTCGAATAATACTTCGTTTAGTATCGGTATGACGAATGCAACAACGATCGATCCTGCTGGATTTACGAGTATCACTCAACAACTCGTGGTAGATACGGGTGGATATGTCGGTATCAACACGACGAGTCCTTCTGAGAGGCTCCACGTCGTCGGGAATGTCCTCGCGACCGCTTACCTCTATATCTCGGATCGTCGTCTGAAGAAAGATATCGAAAGTATCACTGGGTCTGGTGCTGAGAGTGCTCTCGATCGACTTCAGGGAGTACGATTCAAGTGGAAATCCGATGATCGAAGTGATATCGGGTTCATCGCGCAAGATGTCGAGAAGGTCCTTCCAGAACTCGTACACACCGACAAAGCTGGTATGAAATCGGTCCAGTATGGGAATATCATCCCACTCCTTGTCGAAGGATATAAATCACAAAAAGCTCGTGCCGACAATCTCCAAACCCGACTTAATAGTCTCGAGTCTCGTCTGGAAAAACTCGAGAAATCGAATCAATAATCACCATGTTCATATCCCCTCTCATTGAGGGGATGTCTATTCCTTGACCCTTTCTTCTATGAAATTAGTATATTCTCACTCTCTCAATCGTTTTTTCCTCCGATTTAGTGCCATAGCTCTTTTTCTCTTATCATTGTTTCAGATACACTCACTCGATGCGCTCAATACGCAACCTGAGTGATATGTCATAAACAGTACTCAAACTATTAATTTTGTGCTCTCAGTGAACGGTTGAAAATGATGATGATCTTGGTCTGACTGTCAGAATGTGACCGCACCCACATATCCATATAGTTTTTTTGTACCAACGAAAACACAAGCTGAGTGGAATTCTTTCAAGGCGGCAGCTCCAGGATTGGGATTTGCTGTTACTCTCTCGTGTTAAGTTTTTTCCTCGATCTGATGATTTTTTATCAATATAAAATCCTTAGAGTCACCATTACTTTACGGCCTCCCGTCGCTTCGATCGGAATGATAAACTAGCTTCTCTTTCCATACTGTGTCATCCTGAGGCACTCGAGGGATCCCTTTGATCCCTTAACAGTTTTATTCTTTTTAAAAAGGAATTCCTCCACTCTGGTCGGGATGACACTGTTTTGTCATCCTCGCGTATGCGGGGATCCAGTTTCTTTTACTGGATTCCCGTTTTCACGGGAATGATAAACACACAAAAAATATTCCTGCACTTCACTCCGCTTAATGACAAGCCATTACCCCCTTCCCCCTTGGAAGGAAGTTTCTGACTCCTATCTGCTACCATCTACTTGCTTCTTTTCGTCTCTACCGTCTCTACCAAGTATTACCCCCGCCTCCCTTGAAGAAAAAAAGGGAGTAGGAGTTTCTTCTGCTTCCAGTCATTTTCAACTGAAAAATCTCCCTAACCCTCCTTCGACAAACTCAGGACAGGCTCTTTATCAAGGGAGAATCCGAACTCTCATCAGTCTACTTCTTTTCGTTTCTATCTTCTCTATAATTCCATTGTCTTTCGTCTCCTTGCTAGTAGCAACCATTACCCCCCTGCCCCCCTTGAAAGGGGGATTTTTACTCCCCGTTTCTACCGTCTCTACCGTTCCATCGCCTCAATCGCCTCAATCGCCCCACTATCCTAGTGCCTTATATTTCGCTTCGAGTTTTTGGAGTTGTTCTTTCGAAGATTTTTGTTTCTCCATCTCGGCACGTACGACCTTTTCCGGGGCATTGCTCACGAAGTTATTGTTCATGAGTTTTTCTCAGAGGGTCCTGAGATAACTTTTCTTATCCTGGATTTCAGCAATGAGTCGGGCTTTTTCTTCTTCGATCTTCCCTTCATCGATCGCCGCATCGACGTAGACATCGATCCCTCTCGTGATGGCGAAGGCAAATCTCGAACCGTCGACTGGTTTTTCTCTGAGCGAGATCGTACTCGTACGTGTAAGTCCAGAGAGAAGAGCGATATTTTCCTCCACGATCGTTCCGATACTTCCGAGAAGGTAGACTTCACGAAATTCCCCAGGGCTCACCTTGGCTTCGGATCTGAGATTTCGGATCGTTCTCACGAGATCGAAGAGAATTACCATTTCTGCTTCAATAGCTTCGTCACGTTTCCAGAGATTATCTGGCCACGAACTCATCATCAAGAATTCGGTGATTTTCTCTCGATCGGTTACCTGTTGATAGAGAGCCTCGGTAATAAATGGGATATAGGGATGAGCGAGCTTGAGAAGCGTCAGGAGCACATAGGAGATGACTTCTTTGCCGAGAGTACTTCGATCCTTCTCGAGCTTGTAGGCTTCGATGACGAAGTCTGCGAATTCATCGCGTATGAAGGTCATGAGTTCTCCGCCAGTGACCGAGAAGCTATATTTTTCCATCCCTTCCGTCGAACGGTCGATGAGACCGGAAAGCCTCGAAAGAATCCATCGTTCATACGGCAGGAGATTTTTTTTATTTTTCGATATGAGTTTCATGAGCTCCGTATCCGTCGAGGTAATCGGTCCGACATTCATCGAGACAAATCGTGCGATATTCCAGAGTTTGTTGAGAAAGAGCGAATACTCTTCGACGCTCTGAAGGGAAAAATTCATATTATTCCCCGGCGTATTGCCGATCGTGAGTCCGAGGCGCAGGGCATCCGCTGAGTACTCTTCGATCACGGTCAGTGGGTCGATAATATCACCGGAACTTTTACTCATTTTCTGCCCCTTTTCATTGAGTACCAGTCCATGGAGATAGATCGTCGTAAATGGAGCCTGCCCCGTGAATTCATATCCCATGAGGAGCATACGGATCACCCAGAAGAAGAGGATATCATGCCCGGTTTCGAGGACATTTGCTGGATAGTATTTCTTGAAAAATGTACCAGGATCATCGATCTTCCAGTCGAGCACTGAGAAGGGCCAGAGGGCACTACTGAACCAAGTATCCAACACATCCTCATCCCTTCTGAGGAAAACTTCTGAAAAACTCGTACTTCGAATTCAGTGTTCCGTTTCCACGTTCGCTGTACTACCAGGTACAGCTCACTGCGGTACTCACACTTCATCCGAATTCCTTCGCTTTTGAGAAGTTTTCAGTACCTCTAATAATTGAGGATTCGGAGTAATTTTATATCTTTCACATTGCAGGAGATAGATATCAGTTGGATCTCGGGTTACCCCCAGGAGTTCTCCTGTCTGCGTATCAAAATACGCTGGTATCTGATGTCCCCACCAGAGTTGTCGAGAGATACACCAGTCTCTGAGGTTGTAGATCCAGTCTTCAAATGTTTTCTCAAACCGGGAAGGGATGATTTCGAACTCATCATTCTTATATCCAGTGATGACTTTCTCTGCCATTTTGGAGGCTCGGACGAACCACTGTGTTGAGATGACCGACTCGATGCGGCACTTTCCGCGACTGCAGAATCCCACGGTATGAGTATAGGGCTCGACTTTGACAAGATTTCCCTTAGATCTGAGAAGCTCGACAATATTTTCCCTCGCTTCTCCCGGTCCATACTGTCCGACAAACATACCTGCCTCCTCAGTCATATAGCCTTTCTTATCGAGGACTCGAAAGTCCGTACGAATCCCATGTCGCTTCGCGGTCTCGAAGTCCGCTCCATCATGGGCGGGCGTGATTTTTACGACACCAGTTCCGAATTCCATATCGACCATCTCATCCCCGATGATCGGGATTTCCTTGTTGATGATGGGAAGGATAACCGATTTTCCTATCATTTTCTTATAGCGCTTATCCTTCGGATGGACCGCAACGGCGAGGTCGGCGAGCATCGTTTCTGGTCGAGTCGTCGCGACGGTGAGCTCATTATCTGTGCCGGATACAAAATAGTTGATGTAGTACATTTTTTCTTCTACTTCTCTATGCTCGACTTCGATATCAGAGATCACTGAGTCAAGAGCAGGGGAGTAGTTTACCATATACTCTCCACGGTATATGAGTCACTTGTTGTAGAGATCGACGAATATATCTTCTACGAGGGCATTGGACTTGTCATCGAAGGTATATCGTTCTTTTGACCAGTCGACGGAGGCTCCCATTTTCCCTACTTGCCCTTGTATATGTCCACCATATTCACTGACCCACTCTTTACAGGCCAGGATAAAAGCCTCACGTCCGATCTCCTTACGAGGCGTTCCGAGCTTGAGGAGTTTCTCTTCTACCCGAGCCTGTGTCGATATCCCGGCATGATCAGTTCCCGGAAGCCAGAGCGTACTGTCTCCATTCATACGATGATAGCGAGTCATGATATCTTCTAAGGCAAGCATGAGCGCGTGACCGATGTGGAGTTTCCCCGTGACGTTCGGTGGGGGAATCGGTAGATAAAACGTTTTGCCTGTTGTACTCGGTTCAACCGGTTCGAAACAGTGAGATTTTTTCCACTCATCGTAGAGTTTATTTTCAAAGTCTTTCGGGGTATATGCTTTCGGGAAGTCCATGGGAAGGGGAGTAGGAAGTAGGTGAGATGGGATAGAAATGATGGAAAGGTAGAAACGATGGGAAGGTGAGAAGGCTTGGTAGAGACGATCGAAATGAGGGAAAGGGGAGATGAGGATTTAGAGCTTAGGGTTTAGGGTTGCTGGTGAGCTGGTTGGCAGTTTAGGATAGTCAGTTGAGTGTTTCCAGTTTAGGGTTATGGGGAAGTAGAAGAGTAGAAAGGGAGAAACGATGGAATGATTCTAAATCCCCCTTCCAATGGGGGCAGGGGGGTAAAGAAAAGCTGAAAAGGAATGAAAGATGAAATGGAGAAATCGCTTTGCATTGTGAATGAGTATTATAGTTTTAGAGTTGAAGGTTGTCATTCCGACCGAAGTGGAGGAATCCCTTTTCACTTGAGAACCCTGCTGGAAGAATCAAAGAGATCCCTCGAGTACCTCGGGATGACACAGCATGGGTGATAGCTTACAAGGACTTGGGAGGAATCCCAATTTTTCTGAGACTTTTCTAGGATTCCTGGATTTTGATATAAAAGTGTCTGATAAGCACTTTTTCGCTCATAAATATATCTCTTATTGGCTATAAGTCCAGTAAATTATCATGTTTTACATAGGAAACTTCCGCCTCCCTCCTTATACATATTTTTTCAATATCTTTCTCATTACCCAACTCAAACCAATACCGCGAATTACCTTCCAAATGCTCGAGAGAAAACGACTCCAATGGTCCTGAAGAGGATGATGACATCAAGACCCAGTGAGTAGTGCTCGATATAGTAGGTATCGAGGGCTACCTCATCTTCGAAGTTATTCTGCTCCCTTCCGTGTGTTTGTGCCATACCAGTGATACCTGGTTTGATAGTCAGGACTTGATACTGGTATTCCTCGTATCCAGCGACTTCACGAGGCTGATGGGGACGAGGTCATACAAGGGACATATTGCCAATCAGGACATTGAAAAGTTGTGGGAGTTCATCGAGGGAGAGTTTTTCGATAATCCTCCCGACATAGGTTTTTCTGGGATCATTTTCTATCTTATACACGGGTCATCTGCGAGTATTTTTCTCTCACTTAAGCTTTTCTTCATACCTGAGGGCACTATCTTCTTTTTCACTTATCCCGTAGCTATCTTTTATAGAATACTTCCAGTACATATATCTAAACTTATAGAGAAAAAACTCTCTTCCTCACATACCGACTCGACGATTTTTGTATATTATGGGTCAGGAAGGATCCTCGAGTTGTATAAGAAGCGCGATGAGGACTAAGAGTGGAGAAAGAATGATGAGACCGATAAGGGAAAAAATAGTATCTATTGCTCGTTTTATAACTCGTTCGAAGGGTTCGATCGTGACTGAAGAAGCTTCCATAACTGAAGTACCCCCTATGGTTGTCTCGCGCTGAGGGATATGCGCGGTACCTCACTCGATCTTTGGGTACGCAAATCGTATACCATATATCTTACAAAGCTCTATGATAGAAAGAGTGAATGGAGCATTTCGTTTTTCACCAAGATAAAAGAGGGTATCAATACTTCGATCTCGAATGAGTTTTTCTATTTTTTCTGTATTTCCCTCTTCTTCTATGTGCTCATAGTGTGTACACCAAGAATCTTTGTACAGTGTTTCTTTCGAGCTTCCTACAATGAGTATCTTTTGTTTTGGGATGAGTTTATACCTGGAGAGGGTTACATAGATTAACCATATGAGGATTCGAAGAAAAATAGATCCTACCGTAGAAAATATATAAGCAAAAAATATGATGAGTCGAGGGATTTCCGTCTTGAAGATAAATCCTGATCCTAGGTAAACGATTCCGATAAAAAAAATGAACCAACTGAGAGCCTCTCGAATCGTTATAAAAATTTCTTCTGAGAGGGGAGTATCAGGTGTTTTTTGGTAGAGTCCCTGGAGAGAAAAAAGAAACATCCAGAGTATCGCACCGAGAAGAGCGAAGCCGATGAGCTCATTTTCAGGAATGGTTTGGATCGGAAGCTGGATACTGGGGATAAGATCAGTCCTTGATCGTACGAATCCCGCAAGAAGAAATCCTCCGAGAACAATCAAGAAGTCAGAGGGGATTTTGATGAGAGAGTAGAGGATTCTCGAACGATACATGGGGGAAAGGGAAAAGAGAGAGACTAATAAAGAAAGAGTATAAGCGAAATGTTAGAGGAGAGACAGTAGAGAATATAATGAGCCTTATTTCACTTGGGAAAGCTTAAGATATGTTTGCAATCTTTTGGAATACTCAGGAGTCATGACGAGATACATATATTAAAATACAAATATATTTTAGGGAAATCCATATTTTTTACAAATGCAATTACCTTCAGTACATCTCGGGTTGTCATTACTTAAGCATCTATCAGATAATCTCCTTGAAAATAATAGAATAGTGATTAGAATATAGATGATCATCGATGCTATCGAAACTATTTCCATTATGTTTTATATTAGTCTGTTTCTTCTCTTCCTAGGAATTCTCTATACTGGGGCTTTTTTCTATTTTACGAGACAAGTAAAAAAACACGAGAACTATCTTATCGGACTCTATATAGAGAAAATAGGAAAAATCCCGGCAATTATCGAAACAATCCGACCCTATGTTGCAGATGAAAGGGTATTTGATTCTCTGATTCGACTCCATCGAGATGCTATCATAGCTACCAATACGAGTATCTACGATATCCTCGGGAGTAACCTCTTGGTCCAGAGAGAATTCGAGTTCTTGATGAAACTCTCAGCCCGAATCCCCGAAATCCAAAAAAAGGAGTACTTTCTCTATATGCGGGATTTTTTCCTCAAATATGAGCGTCACATGAAAAAATACTTTGGTTCGGTCAATGATGCCATCGATAGGTACAATCACTTTATCGATATCAAAAATCTTACTATTATCTGATATTTTCTTCCGGGAGATACCATGCGAAATATATAGATTCTATGACCACGTTCAAGGTATCATACCAAAATAATTACTCCTGCATCATAAGATTCTACAATTTCACGATAGTACGAGTAAAAAATACGCGACCTATCTTTTGAAACCATAGAAATTTTTTCTAATTTAGATTTATCTTTCACTTCCTAGGATATGACTATTTTCGAACTTCATATATTTTCTCTTACGATTGCTCCTACTTGGTATGGTTTGATGTATGCGATAGGGTTTATATGAGGTTATCATATCGTAAAGTATAACAAAAAGTTTACTGAAGTAGAAATTGATAGGCTTCTTTTCTATGTATTTCTCGGGGTAGTGCTTGGATGAAGATTCGGGTATGTTATTTTTTATAATCTCCCCTACTTTCTTGATCATCCGATTGAAATACTCATGCCTTGGAAGTGATGAATGAGCTTTCATGGATGAGTTATCGGTGTGATACTGGCTATAGTATACTTCTCTTGGAAGTATAAAAAATCTATATTTCTTGTAGGTGATGAGGTGACGAGTATACTCCCCATAGGACTCTGAGCTGGAAGGATAGGGAACTTTATCAATGGAGAGCTTATCGGTTTCCCTGGGTATAGTGGTCCATTCGCGATGATCCAAAATGGGATATCTCACTTTCCTACACCGCTTCTCGAGTCAGCACTTGAAGGAGTCTGTCTCTGAATCCTGCTCTGGTATACCTATACTCACAGGAGATTTATGGGTCAAGTGAGCGCTGTTTTCCTTATAGGATATGGCATTTTTCGTCTTCTTGCTGAACTCACGAGACTTCCTGATATCCAAGTTGGTTATCTCTTCTGAACGAGTTGGGTGACTCTCGGTATGATGCTGACAATTCCTATGATACTTGGTGGAGTATGAGTATGGATTCTTGGAAGAAATAATAAACTGAAACAAGAGGGTTTACCAGGATAAAAAAGTACTATTCATCTTCTACTATGGCTTATTACAAGAGCTCTGTAATAAGTACTCTACCCCATCACTTCCCTCAGATAACACTCCTCACAATATACTCTCTCTGGTCGTTCGAGTGAATACGTTGTAATCATCGTCTTTCTCAGACCCCCCTTTGAAGGGGGGATGTCGACGGAGGAGACAGGGGGGTTCTTTTGTAAATCAGGGTATCCTGCATTTTCACCTTCTTTGAGTA
>JAYVJC010000052.1:0-6624 GCA_043769645.1 Candidatus Altimarinota bacterium | reverse complement strand
AGAAAATCCAGAAAATCGCACTCAAATACTCGACCAATATTCCCTATGATACAGCGACCTGGACCATTGATGGGAAAGTCACAAAAGAAATACTCCTCACGATCACCCCAGGATCACATACAGTCGAGATCGTCCTCAAAAAAGAAGAAAAAGAAGTCAGGAGAGAAAAGAGTAGTTTCAGAGTGAAGGAGTAGGAATTTCTCCTATTATTTGATTCAAAATAAATTGAAAGAATCTATTGACATATATATTAGTAAATCTATATTATATATAATTCTTTACATTTTACTATGGATAAGTATCCTCAGTTACTAGCTTTTATACGACCAAAAGACTCTGTCGTTGATATAGAATCATGATCTATTCAACTCCCGAGCGTCAATGATATTGTTCAACAACTCCTCATTGATGCTTATAGCTACGTCGACTTGCGGGCTGAAGAAAAGGATGGGGACAAAAGACTACTTCACGAATTCGGAAAGCTTATCACATGAAAAGACCGATCTCCAGTTCCGGTATATTCACATCCTCAGGTTGATGCCATGCTTACAGCAACGGCAATTGCTTCATCGCTTCAGTTACCGTCGTGAGTTGAAAATTTGGGAAGTTTAGATAGACAAAGAAGGATTGAACATTCACTTTATGACTCGAGAGTAGCTACCGATTCTAGTCTTACGAGTTTTATCTTTAATGGAGATAATGCAGATGCAACATTAGATCAATCAATTCGAAAGATATTAGCTACTACCCATAGGGTAGCGCTTACCGTGATAGATTATCATTCCAGCGCATTTAACTCCAAAATGTTTCCTGCACTTCTAAGAAATGAGGGATTGGACTATATCAAGAGCCACGGTATTTATGGGCATACTCCAGAGAGTCAAACAAATCTTCAAAATGGATGATATGTTTTATTTTGAGTGAAGGAGTAAATAAGTTAGGGTCTAGACTAGCAAATTTTTAAAAACTGCTCGTTTTGCTAGTTGGTAATTTTTTAATTTCTGAGAATTTATAATTATTTCTCTCCCCTCTACTACCATATATACCATCAAAAACCTTTGCTATTTCTTAGAACCCTCTATAATAGCATTATTCGCTTACTTAGTTTTTTATGCCTGAAGGAACCCCCTCTACCAAAAAATCGTTTCTAGAAAGTATCTGAGCCCACTGGAAAATCATTTCACTCCTCATTCTCCTCGGGATGGTCGGAGTCGTAGGGTGGATATACGCCCCATCACTTCCCTCGCTCGGAGGCAGAGGGAAAGAAGGTCCAACATGAACGAGTCAAGAAATCTCCGAAGATACGGGGAAGATCCCGTATAATACAAAGGTTCTGACGCTAACCCTCGACTCGGGCGTCACTCCCGGATCGATCACTCCCGAGACCGTCACCCTTTCCCCTCACGTCGATGGGAAAGTTAGTGTCGGTGCTGATGCGAAGACGATATCATACACGCTCTCGAAGTCCCTCGAAACGGGCGAAACCTATGATCTCACCGTCGCTTCGGCCGTACAGAAATCAGATGGTACTCCTCTCGGAAAGGATAAAACCGTGACATTCATTGCCACGCCAGGAGCCCAGGCGGTCAAAATATTCCCTACTGGATCACTCGATACTTTGAGCCAAAATATCACCGTGGTCTTCAATACGCCGATGGTGCCGCTCACCAATCTCGATAAGCGAGATACGCTTCCTTGTCCTCTCACTATCACTCCTCATATCGAAGGAAAATGTGTCTGGACCAATACGAGTATCCTCGAATTCATCCCGACGACACCACTCCAGTGAGCCACACGATACCAGATGGAAGTATCAGATATTCCAGGCCTCCTTCATGGACTGACTCAGGTACTGACGGGTGAGATCATGACGACACCACTTCGCGTTCAAGTCTCAGATATATTTTCTCCCTATATGGGAATATCTCTCTCAACCAATTTTCCAGTGACCGCTGAGAGCTTGTCCCAAGCAATTGAACTATCGACTGGAAGTATTGATATAACTCAGATACCTGGTCAACAATTTGAATCATTAATTAATCCTGTAAATTTAATTACAGCAATTACATCACCAAATGAGACTGGGGATTCAAAGAAGACTCTCAATACTACAAAAGTAGTAGTTACTCCGCTAAAAAACGAAGATGGAAGCTCGAGCGAGACCCACTTTACGATCACACCAAAAGACCGTCCATTTACCTATAGTACGGACTACTCACTCGTCGTTCATACCACCCTACATCCCAAATATGGAACCGAATCCCTCGGTCAAGAGGTACAAAAATCAATACATACCTCAGCGTATGCAACTGTTGGAGCCTATCAGAATATCAAAGATAGTTCGGGGACGCTGAGTGATACCAGAAGCTACGATATGTCCACTCGACTCCTCCCGAGTGAGCAGCTCTTTTTCCTTGTTTCCTTCGACCAAGTCGTCCCACTTGACCCCACTTTTCTCACGGTGCGAACGGAAAAAGATCATACTCCGATCGAGTCGAGTATAGCTTATGCGAAGATGAATATGTACGATGCGCAAGGAAACATTACTGGAATAGAGGACAATAAACAACAACTCAAAATCACTCCGAAGAACCCACTCAAACAGGATACAGCCTACAAAGTGGTCATATCGAAGAATTCCAATAAAGCCATCACAAAGGATGAGACTTATGGATTTCGAACGGCATCCGCCTTGGTCGTATCAGGGTTAAGTCTCCTCTCGAATACACTCGGATGTGTCTATATGAACAATAAAATCCTCGGCCGCGACGAATACTATGACTATAGCTATACGCCAGATACTAAGCTTTGATCGGGATCAAGTATTGTGACGCTTCCTACCTCGAAATCACCGACGCTTCGATATGACCGTGGTGAAGACCTATGGAATACCGCTGGACAAAACTATACCAAAACCTACACCTGTCCACAGATAAGCGGAAAAAATGCGTATATTGTCGATCTGAGGCTCAATCCATCACTCTCCTATCGGATAGATTTTCTCCCATCACTGACTGACGAGTACGGTCAAGAGCTTTCGAAAAAGGGTTCATTTACCGTGAATACCGGACCGACTGCACCAAATGATCGATACCTCTACGGTAGTTCCGAGTGACACCAGACGGAGGTAATCCCTTCATCATTACCGATCGTGCTCGGCCTCCTCTCGGTCAATACGGATATGACCAATATGGATGTCTGTGAGATGGATGAAGCGGGATATATTGACCTTCTGAGACAAGAAAACATAGGAGGTTCTTATTATTCTCCACCAAATCCTCATTGTATCAAAGAGGTATCCAAGAGAATATCCCTCAAAAACCGATTCTGGACCGTCACTCCGACACAGGTAGACCTCGAAAAAGAAGTCCTCTGAGAAACATTTACCGAGCCCTATATCTATATCCATGGATACCTTGATGGGGCCGACCCAAAACTTCAACAGTCATTTTCCCACACATTTATCCGATCGAATCTCTCCCTCACGCTCGAAGATGGGAACAATAGTCGTATCATCTTCACTTCGAGTTATGATGGAAAAACCATCCCTTCAGACCTGAGTTTCACGGCCTATCGCTGGAGTTCTGAAAAAAGTAGTTATGAAACCATGTCAACTCCTCCGATTGTGTACGATAGTGGCAAAAAGCTATATAAAATAACTAGTACGGGTGCGCTCCTCGATATTATCATCGCGAAAAATAGTAGCTTCTACTGAGTTCTCAATCTTGGCCAAGATCAGACTTCAAACTATGACTTCAAGTATATTTCTGGTCAGGATGCCTCGAGCCGAGACTACCTGTACATCTATCCGGATCGACCACTCTATAAACCAGCTGACACGGTCTACTTCAAGGGGATCCTTCGTAACTTTCACTTTGATGGATACGCTCCATCAGCAGTTCGAAAGGGAAAGATCAAAATCCTCTGAGGAGAGTGAAGTGTATGAGGACCAGTCACTATCACGGAGATGGATATAACTATCGATGCCAATTCGAATTTCCATGGCGAGTTCGTCCTACCGAAGACCGCCCCACTCGGACGATATACCTTTGAACTCGATATTCCGGATGAAAATGGGAACTCCTATACTGTCTACAATAACGGAGAATTCTTCATCGACGCCTACAAAAAACCAGTCTTCAAAGTATCAGGTGAAGTCCCGAAGTCTGATGTCTTTGTGGGAGATAGTGTCGATATCCCAGGACATGCTGAGTACTACTTCGGGGGCGCGCTCGCTGGTGCCGAGTACCAGTATTCTCTCTTGTCACAGAATTATTACTTCAATCCAGAGGGGTATAGTAACTATACCTTTTCTGAAGGCTCCGCCTATTCGGATTGTCTTTATTGGGGTTCATGCGACTACCATGATATGATGGAATCGAGTGGAACAGGAACGCTCGATACACTCGGAAATACCATCATCCATCACGAGTATGAAAAGGGGGCGACCACCGGAGAGCGCATCTATACCTACTCGCTCGAGGTGACCGATCCAGATACCAAGAAAACGGTCAATCACGCCGTAAGTCAGATCGTCCACGCCACCGATGGATATGTAGGGATTATGGCTCCGTACTGGAACAGTGGGAAAAAAGGCGTGAAACTCAGTGGGGTCGTCCTCGACCCTGCTGCGAAGTGACTCGCTGGAAAAACCGTATGACTCACGCTCATAAAGCGGGAATGGAAAAATGTAAAAAAAGAGGGGGTTGACGGAGTCTTCTACAATGAATGAGCGATCGAGGAAAAAGTGATAGCGAGTGATACTGCTACATCGGATGCTCGGGGGGAGTTTACCTCTACCTTTGTCTCGGCGACCGGGGGAGAATATGAGATACAAGCGACCTATACTGGAGCGAATAATATCGGCTTCACTTCGAGTACCTACACCTACGTCTCTGGAAATGATGAGACGTATTGGTATGAGTGAAACAATGCGATCGCCGATATCACCGCAGATGCTACGCTCCTCTCCGTCGGAGATCGAGCTGGGTTTACCCTCAAAACTCCTATCGAGTCCGGGAAAATGCTCGTCAGTATCGAAAAGGACGATGGTATACTCAACTCTTATATCCAAGACATCACTGGGACAACGGTGCGTATCGAGTTCCCGATACTTGATACCTATATCCCGAATGTCTATGTCAAGGTCTTTGCTCTTGGACAGAATCCAGGAGAAAAACTCCCGATCTACAAGCGAGCACTGGCCGTAGTCAAAGTACTCCCGGATCCGAAAAAGCTCGCCGTAACCGTGAGTGCTTCGAAGTCAAAATACCTCCCGGGAGAGCCCGTGAAGATCACCGTGAATGTGAAGGATAGAGCAGGGAAAGCCGTCGCATGAGCAAATGGAAGCCTTTCGATCGTCGATGAGAGCCTCCTCGCGCTCGCCGGGAATCCACTCAAGAATCCATTTGCCTACTTCTACGATATGAAGCGGTACCTCTGAGTAGCAAATTATACTTCTCTCCTCAACTTGATACAAAAACTCGAAGTGAAGGATACGTCACTTGGAGAAAAGTGAGGAGCCTGAGAAGGTCAAAAATGATGACTCTCGAAGAAAAAACGTGGAGTATTCAAGGATACAGCGTTCTGGCAATCTGACTTCACGACGGATCAGAGTGGGAATTTCACGATCACGACGCCTGACCTTCCCGATAACCTCACGACGTGGGTGATCGAAGCTCTCATCAATACTAAAAAGAGTCAGTTCGGCGTTGGGACGACTCATATAGAGACTTCAAAAAGTGTCCTCATCAATGATAACCTTCCGAGGTTTCTCGGTACGTCGGATACCGTCGAGATAGCCCCCGTGATATTCAACAAAACGGAAAAAGATGCAACCTTCGATATTTCAGTCGAGGCCAGCAATGTCGCTATTCAGAGTCCAAAACAATCCATCGAAATCAAGGCCTGATCCCAAGTTGCCGTGCCATTTGAACTCGTGGTAGACTCCATCGAAAAAGTACGAAATCTCTCTCCATGGGCCTCGAAGATCACGATCAAGGCCGTTTCTCGAGCAACCGGGGATCAAGATACTATCGAGATGACCCTCCCGATTATCGAGACGACGACCAGTGAGACCGTCGCGACGAGTGGTCGAGCGGATCCAAAGGCAGCTGAGCGTATAGAGCTTGAGCGTGCCATCCGTGAGAATGGATGATCCCTCACTATTTCATATGCTGGAACTCTCCTTCCTGGACTCCTCTCAGGGATAGATTTTCTTGCATGATACCCATATGGTTGCATCGAGCAGAAACTCGCCGCTATTATGCCACAGGTCTATATGAAAGAACTCTATGACAGTATCGGGATCCCGTATGACCTCTCGACGAAGATGCTGAAGCGCTACAACTCTAAAGAAGAGTGATATACTGAGGTTTCTCTCAAAGATGTGATAAATGAAGTGATAGGAGGAGTGGCTTCCTACCAGCGGTACGATGGATGATTCGGATATTGGACGGACTCGGAAATATCATCGCTTCCTCTTACGCTTACGGTCGTATCTCGGCTCCAGGATCTCAAACGAGTTGGATTCATACTGCCTTCAGATGTTTTACCAAAAGCCACGAAGTATATCAAGGATGTATTCTATGCCAATAATCGACCATATTGTACCACCAACTGTGG
>JAYVJC010000051.1:0-16622 GCA_043769645.1 Candidatus Altimarinota bacterium | reverse complement strand
TGGTAGTTGTACCAGCGCCAGTGGTTGGAGCAGATGTTGGAGGAGCTACTGCAGCAGGTGGAGTTGCTGCAGTAGCCATAGCCTGAGTTTGTTTCGATGCAAGCGATAGACCGAGCTGACTTGTGAGAGGAGTTGTTGCCATATTTGTATGTGATTAGATTTCTATCATTATTCGGTCAGTAAGTACTCATCGACCGAAGAAGTTAGTCATTGTGACAGTATTTGTTATTCAGATTCCATTTACTATAGTTCCGTCGAGCTGTTGGTAATATCTATATCCTCGTAGAACTCCTGATTTTACGATAAAATTACGACCAATAGTATATTTTCAGGAAGCATCATAAGCTATCCCAATTTGGAATACCCTGGCAAGGTTTACGATAGTAGGGATAAGAGTCGCACCGCTTATAAAAAGAACACGACCATTGTCATACTGAATTGACTGAGTGTTATACGCTGGCGTACTTGCTATGGTTCCTATCAGAATATCACGCTGATATATGAGAATCGTCGAACCTGTATTGACAGCGTAGATATTTGTATATAGAGGAGTGACTGGGTAGTTTACCGCTCAAGTTGCTGTAAGAGTAGTTTTAGTAAGAGTAGTACCAGCTCACGGAATAGTAAAGATAGATTTTTCAGTAGTTACCGAGTTTGTTATGATTACTTCTGTATCTGAATATCGGGCGTGATATGCTGAAGCATTTGTCGCTGTGATTGTGCTGGTATAAGTAGTGGCTACTGTAGTACTTCCTGGAGTAATCGCGTAAATTTTGACATTTATAAGGGTATTTGAAGTTATACTTTCTGAAAATGATATAGTATTATCTGAAAGATAAGCACAGTAAACGGTATTTTGAGTAAATCAGAATGCAAAAGTTGCAAGAATCGTACCTGCAGTGATGGTCGTTCCACTAACAGTATTTACTTTTATTCACGATGGACTAACCCCTACTCCAAAACAGTAGGCATATACGTCAGTTCTCACTTTGCATATTGCAGGGATTACAGCATTACCTGATTGGATTTCCGATAATGCGGTTCCGAGGGAGAATGTAGTACCCGAAACAGTAGCAATGACTGATATCACATTCACTGAGGCATTAGCGGCATATACGATGATTACTTTATTCGTATTTATAAGCGCTACTTTAGCGGTTGGAGTTGCTGCAGTCCCTATAGTTACTGGCGTTCCCCACGTCATTACGTCCGTAGAGGATAGTGAGGCAATAACTCAGTATAGAACTCCCGTATCCTCGAATACTACAAAGAATTTACCAGTTGATATAGTACAATGGTCTTTGTAGTTTCGCGAGCCACCAAGAGCCGAGCTGGTTTTTATTTCAGTTTGCACTTTATATATTCCGTCTGGCGTTTGACCTATTAAATCTCAGGCTGTGATTATAGATTCATATGCAGTTTCAGTCAAAGTAGGTGATGTAGTTACTGTTGCTGCGGCTCTATTCGTCCAAGCTCATAGTACATAGTCCTGCATCGTTCAAAGCCCAGTAATGTAACATTCCATCCCATTTGAAGGCGTAGGAATAGCAGTATCACGAGCTACCGTATCTGCAAATACTGGAACTTTCATTGAAGTCGTAAAGACTGATTTTCAAGCTACAGTCAGGTCTCACGTTAAAGAAAGAGTGGAGAAATTAAGAGCACCACTTGGATCAAGGAGTTGGTCGTGCATTGCCACAAGAGTTCCCTCAGATCCTGCACCGAATGTCTTTCCAGTAGCAGAACCAGTGGAAGGAATAGCCGTCAGTGACATATTACGACCGTTTGTAACAACTGTATAAGTGAATGTTGTATCCCCATTATCCACGATACCAGAAAAAGACACCCATTCGAGATAGGTAGAGTCAAGGTTGTTCGGATCACGGAACTTGATACGACCGCTTGTCGTTCAGATGTTGCGATCCGCTCGGAATGATGTGTCTCAGGCGTTGAATTTCTGTTTGAGATAGAGTTTTGCATTGGTTACGAAAGCCATATATTTGTATTGTTATGTGAATATGAGATCCTCGCTTCATGTGGTTATCGGTGCGAGTGTTTCCGTTTGGAGATAATCCTTGAGAACGTATGGAGTGGTGACGGTGGTTGAGTAGTTCGATGCTTTCGGGTTGAGCATCTCTTGACAGATGTCGAATGATTGGAGTGTGACCTTTCCACCGAGTGAGTTGCAGTACCAACGGATTTGGAGTGACTTTCCTTTCCTTCGAAGTACTCATTTCGAGCGTATGATTTGTACGTCTTGCATCTCAGGGAGATTCTCGTTCTGTTCGTTACCGATTGGCTGGACTCAGAATGCCTGAGTACCAACACCGTTGTCGGTAGCTGGAAGATTTGCACCATTGATGGTGATTGTGTCAGCGAGAACCCCGTCGATATAGATTTCTTGAGTAAGGACTGCGAGAGCGTTCATCTGACAGCCTGTCCTGACTTCCCACCAGAGTTTCTTCATCGAAGGATCTCCAAGGTTGAATACCTTGGTTCGGTAGTCGAATGCCACTGGCATATCATCATCATCCTGTCCAGTCTCACACTTGAAAATCTTTGGCTCGATATGAGATGCAGCATAAGGTGTCTCATTGATATATACCCAGTCATAGTAGTATTTGTTCGAGTCGATCATAAATAGATCCTTTTCGATGTCATAGACTACAGAGATGTTATTGAATGTACTCCCACGAGTTTTAAAGAAGTATTTGAGGAGATTCTTTTCAGAGATATAGAATCCGAACGCCTCCGATTGGTCAGGATCAAGCGAGTCCATCAGTTTCGATATACCGTTGTATGGACGATGAGAGAGGTTCTGTGTCTCGAATCAGTACACCTGAGATCCGCGAGTCACCTTCATTATCTTTGCAGTAGGAGTGAGATAGTACATATCATCACCTGCAGTTACAATAGTGCCTTGTACTACACATCCTTCCTGAGTCTGCACAGGACGATTGAAGTATGAGACGGTGGTTCCTGACTGTGTAATATCAGAGAATCCTGTCGCCCACACGTTATCTGCAGTGAAGTAAAAGATTGATTGGTTCGTTGCTGCGAGTCCTGTGATGTTCCCAGTGAATTGGAACGTATCAGACCCTGCACTTGAAAAATCTTCATAGTTCTTTCCGACTGACTTGTATACGATTGATGGATTCGTCCCCCAACCACTCGCCCACATCGATCCATTGAAGAGACAAGCGAACTTTGGAGCGAATCCTACTGGAACATTGGCGGTGATAGTAGAATAGGTCGTCCCTGAGAGTTTTCCGAAGAGATCTGTTCCGTTCATCACATAGATGACATCGAGACCATTCTGGAATGTTGTTCGTCCATCCACCGTTATGAGTGCTGCAGTAGTGATTGGAGTGACAACCCCAGTTCCGAGATCCACTTGAACGAGCTTCTGCGTGCCTGAGTAGTTGTATCGGACAATCATCTTGGTATTTGCTGACACATTACGGTTATACACTGCCATTCCATACGGTCTTCCAGATGATCCAAGAGTCGAGAAGAGTTGATGACCAGTACGAATCGAAACATCATACCCAGTCACACGAGCATTTCTCATATACGGAGTCTCACCGTCTTTCAGCATCCAAGGAGTCACATTGTCCACATATCCTTGTCCGAATGCTTGTTTCATTTCTATGTATTTGGCGGTAGCAAAGGTCATATTGGTTTTTATATATTGAGGTTCACATCCTTGGCAGTAGCAACTCGAGTGTTGAATTGATCCTCAGCGTGTTGGCGGTTATAGTAGCTATAGAGTCCTTGGAGTTGTGGGAGCGCGAGTTGCGTGTAGAGCGCCATCCCAGAGTCTTCTTGTCATCGGTTGTAGAGCATCTCTGCCACTGCGAGGTATGCGATCACGTCAGAGAGTTCATCATCAGGAATCGTGCAAGTAGAACCAACAGCGCTCATCTTGGTTGGCTTCTTCTCATAGGTGAACTGCATATTCTTTCCACTCGTATTGATATTGAATGGAACGAGGAAATAGATTCATCCCACATTCCTGATTGTGTAGAATGGAGAGAAGTATTGGGATCGTATATCGGAACTACTCGTGCTCGTATATCGAGCGGTTGGGTTGTTGGTTTGACCGAGGAAAAGGTTGCGATAGTCCTTGTATGGCACACGGAATGAGTGATCGAACACAATCTCAACAGGTGTTGAGTAGTTGCTCGGCAATTGATAGACTTGTGCGATCTTCTTTCCAGCTCACACACCAAGAGTCACTCAAGTACACCCGAGGAATGATGTCGTTGTCTTGCTTGAATATGAGATGATAGCACCATCGATGTAGATATATCCTGCTGACATGAATCCTGTCGTGTTCCCTGCAGGGATTGTCGTAGCTCACACAGTAAAACCATTAGAACCAACGGTGGTGTCCTGGATGACTGCATAGAAGACATCAGTATCGAGGAATGGAAGTCGACCCTTCTTGATCTGATCTCCTGTCTGTGGGTTGACTACTCCACCAGTACACACGAGGAGCTGATTCTTATTGATGAATTTGTCTGCGATAGTTGGAGAATAGTCCACGGATGACTCACTCTCAGAGAGAATCCCATAGAATGTATTGCGGAGGTCTTGTAGGATTGCCATATTTATATTTGTGATATAAATACAAACTACTTATAATCTTCTTACATCAAGAAAAATTGAAAAACACCCACCAATTAGGATGAGGAAATACTATGATAGAATTCACTGTTCTACTTTCGATCATACCTTTTTGTGAGTTTCATATTATTGATAGAGTCAGTGTTTCTTTTGTCCTTCAACCGTTGTACACTCTTCGTAGTATTCCATCGACACTCATTTGCAATCCATCTCTCTAATAAGTCATATCGTGGCTTGTCGTGTGAAGATGATTGTATCCTCGTCGCTACTTTGCAATAGTATTCGAAAGCCTTGATGAGTTATGATGAGGGCAAATCCTCAATCATCATCTTGTATTATTTTTGATTCGATTTCTTCCATTTTTTTATATATGTAAGGGAGATAATATTCGTCAACAATATCGGGTAATGGTATGTATTCTAATAGAAAGTTCTGGTTTATTCTTTTGATTGGCTTGAGTATGATTTTTCTTAACCGCTTTCTACCGTTAAGAACTCTACGCTTGTATAATCCTAATATTGATTTTGTTCTAGTGTACACTCATCTAGGCATCTGTCTTTATAGCTGAAGAAATAAACTTTGATATCTCTTCATTTGGCAAGTCCTTCACTTTTGATATGTCTATTCAGTAGTTCTCTGTAGCTTTACCCTGCAAGAGTTGTGAGCGCTTAAATCATTCAGCAACAGTAGTATTGAGTGTTCGTATTTCATCTGTTGTAGGCCTTCACTCTTGTGCTGTCATTCTTGTCTTTACATCCTTCGCCATTGTAAGCGTGATTTCACCCATTATCTTTGAAGCCTCTACTGCATCATCGATGATTCACAATATTAAATCACTGTCTCGGCAAACTTCGGCAATGTCAGTATCAATAATCTTATTGACTGTTCTCTCTGGAATATCTAACTCTTTCGAAATATCAGACCCCTGCATTCCTTTAGTGACGCGGAGTTCTGCTATTTTTGCTTTTGTTTGTATGTCTGTTTTCTTACCTCGTGGCATTATCTCAATAAAGTAAAGTGTTATACATATCTTTTATATAATGGTACGACATTATCTTTCATAAATCTTCTGCAAGATTTCGTATCTTCTGGTTTTCGTATGCTATTTTTGGTTCTATCCTCATAAGTAAAAATGTTATATAGATATTACTGGTGACAGTGGTTCATTATTTCTTTTCTTTCTCTGCGGGTGACCGAGAGCACTATCACCAAAAATCTCTACATAAAGCAGAGATTCACTGACTACTTATCAGCGAGAAACCATTTGTTCACTTGATTTCATTCTTTGTCGGTGACACGAACGATTTCACTTCCTTCGACCTGTTCATCGTGGAATACACCAGTGAGAGTGACAACCTTTCCATCTACTACTGATTCTACCTTTCCTACGTATGGTTCTGCAGGTACTGGAGCGACGATCTCTGCGAGAACTTCTTCTGGTGACTGTTCCAGAATATCATCTGGAGATTTCTTAGCTTTTGCCATAGTTTTTTGGGTAATAAATAAGTACTATCATCTTCCTGAATTGCACACCACTTTGCAAAGAAAATTAGAAACTATTTTCGATGCGTTTCCATCTTCTGAAAATGGTGTTTCTATGTACTCATATTTCTCGTGCAATTTTAACTTTCTCTCAGTACCGATATCATGTTTCGAATCAGTATGAGATGATGGTATCGATTTTCTCGAGCGATATCTTATTTTGCATAAATACGAAAAAAAGACCCCTCCGAAAAGGGGTTGAATTAAAAGCCGAAATCAATGAGACGTTGTTCACGACAAGCCTTCTGATTCTCGTAGATCATGAATACATTTCCCTTGTAGAAGTCCAAGAGCCAAGCCCATGGGAAACACTGAGGATACATATCATATCCTTTCGTGGTGAAATTGTAAGCTCGAATAGGTCAACCATTTCCAGTGGAGATGCTGTATATAGGAGCTACCGTTCCAGTACTTGTACCTCCAATAGAAGTTGTACCTGTGGATGTTGACCCAGTGGATGTAGATCCTGTTGCAGCACTTACTGTAGAAGCCACAAGAAATAAACAGAGAAAAATATACTTCATAGAAATGAAAGTAAAAAAATAGAATGGTTGGAAAGGTAGGGATCGAACCTACATTGACGGATTCAAAGTCCGCTGATCTACCATTGATCTACTTTCCAGAAAAAAACTCCCTGGGTGGGAGTTATTTGATAGATTTGAGAATTTCTTTGTTCTTTTTTATGTTTTCCTCTGCATCTAATAGTTCTTTCTCTATTTTCTTTCGGATGTGTTCTTTTCTCTTCTCGATTTCCTTCTGGACTTGTCACTTCTTATCCATGACGTAGAAGTTGAATGATGGATTTCATGCCATTCCTGTTGTACAGAAAGTTGTGAAACTATGAATATCTTCTTCTCACTTCTCATCCTTATTACCGAATCACTTGAAATCAATTATCTTGTGATTTTCTGGAAGTGTTCAGTTCTTTACTGGAACATCCCAACATACGGTGATTTCAGGAGTTCTATGCTCGAATCGGATGTCCTTTATAACGAGCCTTTGTCACTCATAGAATGCTTTCGGATTGCCAGCATCGTATGTGGAAAACTTGTAGAATGTGTCACCGATTTCTATTCACTTTGTATCGATGGTGATGGTTTTTTTGACTTTCATAAGTGTGAGAGTGGTTAATTCTTGTTAGGATATAGATCGCGGATAACGGGGAGGAGTGATTTGTATGTGCGGTAGAATACTTCTTCTGTCATTTCTGAGAACGCTGGTCGATTTTTTCAGTTCGGCCACCGAGCTCAGGTGTAAAAATGGATGATTCACCCATTGTTTCCGATATAAAATACTGGTCAGCAGCGTATTCACCACATTTTTAGTGGCCCCCATGTGGAATGCTCTGTATATTCAATATCCCATCCCATAACTCTCTCGATATAGTCGAGGAGTCATCCGATATCTTTATCGGTGATATTATAGCGTTTACTAAATGGTGTATATTCAGTCATGGGTGTATTTTAGGTTATAAAAAATCCCCTCGTTTCTGGGGGGATAGGATAGCTTCGTATTTCTTGGTGATCATCGCGCTTCTGAGTTTGTAGATTTCTATTCGTCTCTCTCAAGTATCACCGAGAGAATCATAGTCAGCGAGGAGCTTTCTACGCTCTGCGAGTTCTGGTGGAAGGTCGGAGGCTCTTTGATAGATTATCATATAGTTCTATTGTTTAAAATAAAATTTCTTTCCAAATAAAGTAAATCAAGTTCATTCTTTCTTCTTATGACTCCAGATAAGAGTGAATCAAATAAATCTATGGATTTTATTCCTAATAGAGAATCTCATAAAAGAAAGCCTAAATATTTTATATAGAATTTTAGACATAGGTTACTTGAATAAGGAAATAATTTCTTCGAGATTCGGTTGGTCGAGGAGTGGAAGAATTGGATTGTATGGAAAATCATCTTGGGTAAATTGTCTATCAGCTATTTTTCTCTCAAAAGAAACTATATATTTGGAGTATTCTTCATCATAATAGAATGCAGGGCTGTATCATTTATCCATAGCCACTTGAAAGAGGTCTTCAAGACTAGGAATATGTCAGAGGATTTCAACATCTTTCATTTTCCAAATAAAAGAGTTGTCTCAATCATCAATAAATCTATGACTTCCTGTGGGTCAGGAGTCACCATACTCAGGAGCTATATATGTTATATATCTATTAGAGAATAGTAAGCATCAAAAAGATAAATCCTTCTTTCAAAATATTTTTATTGCTGAGATTTGGGTTGGAGTGTACATAGAGTTCTAAGGGTTATTAAGTAAACGTAATTTGAGTTCTTGTATTGGATTAATCATTACTCATCTTTGTGACTCATCTATCATCTCATACCTTACAGGTAACAGTTAGCTTCCGCTCGGGGTCGTTATTCCCGAGTGAGCATCTTCATTCTATGGTAAGCATATACTCACCAGTTATTCCGTTATAGAAGATAACTCTTCGTTCTACCTTGAAGTAGTCTGCATCAATTGAAAGATTCCGAGAGACTGTATCAGCATAACTACACCCGACAAAGATTATGGGAAGAAAAATTAGAAAAAAATATTTCATAATAAAAAAATAATATGATAATTGCAGTCAAGATAGTAAGTACCCCCCAGAAGATCATTTCGTTGGTATTACCTCTTAGACTCATTAAAAAAAAGATGGTAAAGAGAGAAAAATAAAGGAATAAGGCAAAAAACATAAAATTAAAGGTTATAAATATCAATCAATAATTGACTTTGCTTCTTTAAATCAGTAAGCCACGTATGCGCTCACGACTCAGAAAGCATCTCAAATAGCGTTTATACACTTTATCGCGTGTTTCTGTTCGTCTGTAAGCTTTCATCATTTCTCTCGCTTCATTTCGATAAATGTGAGATTATGAGGAAAGCATATGAGGAGATCGGGCATACCTGCTCGTATTCACTCTCTTTGCATTTTAGCCTTTACCATCCAGCTTCTCTGGTATTGTCAATTTCAACTTCACGTGAACCATAATACTTTCTTTTGTTTCTCAAGAATTGAGAGATAATCGACTATTGCTATCTGATCCTGAGATTCCGTATTTGTGAGGTTTGGCATATTTATTTAGGTATTTTGTCGTTAATTTCTATAAAAATTCAATTTTTGAGGATATATAAAGTATCCTCTTTTATTGTTTTCCCATCTACCTGCACACATTTCACATCAACAAGAATATTTTCAAATTTCTCATTTTTAATATACTCAGATACAACAAGATAATTTCCAATCTTTCATTTCACTCTTGCTTCAAATCCATTTGCAACAGCAATATTATATTTTCCATTTGCAATGGAGGTTGATTCATCTCCTGAGGTTGCAGAGGTTGATTTATCTCCTGAGTTGCAGAGGTTGAATAATTTCCTGAGGTTGCAGAGGTTGATTCATCTCCTGAGGTTGCATCATTCTTGGTTTTAGCAAAAAAGTATTTGAGCATCAGAGACAAGTCGAAGTTCCACTTGATTTTCATATTCACATCTATCTCAAAGTATTTCTTGATATTGAACAATCAGAATCACATATAAATTTCTCCATCCTTATCCTTGATCTGGTCAAGTTTATTTTCATAAATATAGCCATTGTATGTTGCATCGCAAGTGAGTCATTCGTCAATAGAATCGAGCTTGTGATACCCAAGATTCTTCATCTCGTTCTCTCAAACTGTCATTCATTTCTTTTCGAGAAACTTCACAACATATTCAACATACTTTGGATCGATACTTCCATTTCACTTTCACTTTACCTGATTTCAGTCCTCTATCGTACAGTGAGGCTTGTTCTGGGAATCGCGGAGAGAGTAGATCGTTGTATTACGACCAAAGTATCATCAGACACAATGGGACATAAGTTTTCATTCTCGCTCATAGCATTGTTTTGATATGAGTTTTACAATCCTAAATCCATCTCAGAAATCAAGATAGGTTTCAAAGTCAATTCACTCTTTCTCAGTGTCTTTTGATGACACTTTTTGGAGTTGAATATCCCATTTTTTAGTCTTCGCAAGAATGAGTTTATACGAAAGTCATTCGAGTTTTTTATGTTTATTCGAATACATGAAATCAAGCATATGTTCAACTTCATCTTGTGATTCTCAACCTTTTAATTGAGTCTTTATAAAATCTATTTCTATAGGATTATTTTCGTGGAATTGTTCAATTAGTTGTAGGTATTTTTGCATAAAAATTTAGATGTTATGAAATATGACCGAGTTCCTTTCGCTTCCTCTGTATTTTTTCTTCAAGTGTCTCAGGTTGCTTCTTTCGAGGAGCTTTCTGTGTAGTCTTGTTGAATTCTTGAGAGAATGCGAGAGTATCGGGTGGATAAATTGGATTGATTCAGTAGGTATCGCAGAGGGCTTCATAGTCTTTCTCGGAAAGCGCACAATGAGTATTGCGACAAATTCACAGAGGTTTGATGATGAGGTATGTGACTCAGAAAATATCTTTCGGGTTGTATATGTTGTTGGTATAGTTTGGCATGGGATTATGGATTATAAAATAATCTTACCCGATACGACCAATCTCTCTTCGTTCCATCACCTCATACAAAGTTCTTGCTCACACATTCAGGAGTTGAACAGTTTGCATTGGAGTATGATTTGATGGTGTTCGCAAGAGACTGGAAGAATTGGTAGGTATCATCGAACTCATAGAGCCAGCATCACTGAGAGTTTGGCATTTTGGTTCATTTCGCCCATTCATTCACCGAGTATTTGTAGGCTTTCAGTCATGCCCAGTTGTTCGTGTATGAACACTTCTGAGGCGCAAAATTCGTGCCAATATGAGATTCGGCATACGAGATACCGATAAGGAATCGAATAGGAACACCAGTGTCATTGGCTATCTTCTCGATTCTTCGTATCTCGACTTTACCAGTACAGATTGGAGATGTTGGAACAGTACCACACACCTTCTCCTGGAGCTTCGATAGTTCGTCTATACTCGGTTGTTCGGTAGGCGGGACTATAGCCCCACTTGCTGTTCAAGTGATAGATTCTGCATAAGCCCTTGGTATAAGTGATATCATGGCTTCTTTCTTTCCTTCTTCGCAATCTATGCTTTTCGCAGAGAGGCAAAGTTGGAGCTTCTCGATCCGAGACTTCGAAGTAATGATCGATCCAGAGAGAGTGTCATCAGACTTTTTCCACTCTTGGTAGAGCTTCTCTCTCGTGCTTCGATCATTCGTCAGATTTCAAGAGAGCGTTTGAATCTCTTGAGAATAATCTCGAAGGATTCTTTCTCTAACTCTTGCATCCGTTGGATAGTAGAGTATTGCAAGTCAACCCATCGCAATGATTGCGAAAATTCAATAGAGTTTTGCATTGTTCATGGTGTTTTATTAGGAGTAAATTTGTATTTGTTATGATTCGGCATAGAGCCGAGCTATCTTCTTTGAATGGCATTGACGGTCATAGAACTTCAATCATCGGAGTTTCTCATTCTTGCGCTGGACATACCTCCATTCTCGGCTCAGAGTCTCAGCATCTACTGGCGTAAATCCTCAGAACTCTTGTGACATAAGCTGAAAGAATAAGCTTTTCTCATCTCGTGCTTTTGGGTATCTATCCAGGATGTAAGTGACTCTTCCCATAAGGATCTCATTACTTTCTCTTTCTGGCTTCTTGAAATATTTTTCAGTAGGACAAAAGAAGTCTCCAACAAAGAAGTCTTTAATTTTTTGAAGTTTTGGCATAAGATAAAAATTAGGGTTAAAAAAACTCCCGGGTTGGGAGTTGCTAAATACTAGCTAAGATATTAGCTTTTTCTTGAGGGGATAGCGTAGACGTGTACTTTTTCGGGTAGAGTTCAGCCATTTTCGTTGTGAACTCTATTCCGAGAATCCTATACTTCGGAAAGCAGTTGCAGGTTTCGTGGAGAGTGTGACGAGAGGCATAGTCGCATACCCATACAATTCCCGAGGAACTTGCTGATTTTACTTCTGTTATTTCTTGAACCATTGAGACTTCACCATTAAATTTATCTTTTCAGGATCAGATTTGAATAAAAGCCGAGTATTTATTCGAGGCTTTGAGATCTTCGATAATTTTTTTATCGAGCTCGTCGAGTGGGATGTTTCTGCCATCTTTCAGACAGGCATAGTATTTTTTTACTATGGTTGTAATTTCATTAGTCATCGAATCAGGGTTTACGATATAAACCGCCATAGTTTGGCGTTGTAGACTGTGTTTGGATAATCGGAGAGTGTATATAAGCCTTGAGTTCTCAGTAGAGATACGCGAGCTTATTGCTGTTCTTGGCTTTGAAGGGGTCGGATAGGATAGATTTTAAACGTGTTTTGAACTCTTCCTCTCATATTTTTTTCATCAAGTTTAAGCAGTGGGCAACGTACCATCGCTCTTTCGAGTCTTTGAATTGGGTTACTCAGACGGCCTGGCGTAAGAATCCTTGCATTTGATTTATTTCTGGATTACCTCGTTCGATAGGTTCTATCTTTTCGATAATTTCCATTTCAACCATCGCTTGCGAAGATACGATAGTATCTATTGTTTCTTTATTTGTTTCTTTTGTTTTATTTGTTTCTTTATTTATAGTTCTCACACCTGTTTCCACATCTGTTTCCACAGTTGTTTCCACAGTTGTTCTACTAGTATATGAAGAAATTGACTGATATAAATCATAGTTTTTTACGTCTATGACTACACCGCGAGCTGTTTTTTTTATTCAAATCTGTTCTACTACCTTTAGGTACTTTAAACAGTTCTCAACAGTACGATATGAACAATTACATTCTCTGGCTACGTCACTGTACTGAAAGAAGTTCGATCATCGAGGAAATAACCTAGAATCTTGATAGTTAACATTTCAGATAATATATATCCATATTTTCAACCATTCAGCAGGTTTTCACCATATTTCAGAATCAAATATTGTTCGGGAAGTAAGAAAGGATCAAGTATTGATTCCCATATTTTTATAATAAGTTTGACAAGATATAAACTAAATAAAACACCATATGTATCATCATGCAGACTTTAATCTTCATTTACAACAGCGAGATATACTTTGTTTTGCTATAGATAGCTCTCTTTGAGCATCCATTAGAGAATCCCACTTTTTTATAAATTCTCAATTCTTAGAAAATTGCAATATAGGACAAGATAGGGAATTTTTTTTTCAAAATTTTCATTTAAAATGTGATTTCCTTCATAACTCCCGAAATGAATGAAGTATATTCTCGCTCCTTGTACAGTATTCTAAATTCCAAATCCTATTATCAGATGGATTTCAATTTTTATGATTTACTTCTAATCAATTTTCTTCTCCTAAGAATGTAGCTGCAACAAGTCGATGCACTCTTTTTGTACATCATTTTTCTCTTCAAAAAGACACTACTATATAGTTTGTTTTTAATACATTAAGAGACATTTTTTTCTCAATTTTCATCCGCCTATAATTTAGGCTTTTAATGTTTCAAAATGTACTTGCTTGGTATTTTCATTCATACCCTGGGATATCTTTCCACATTTCTATTTCCATAAAATAAATTGATTTAAGTAAAAATCTGATTATATTTAGGTTCTAACGTCTAAATATTCCTTCAGAAATGAGGGGATTTTTTTGGTTTGTTTCCGTAATGCTTATCAGTAAACGTAAACTTGTCCGTGAGAGTACCGTGGTTATTATCGAGGTATTCGATAGCGTTATTGATGTTCATATGTGTTATTGTTAATAATAGATTATGGAGAGAACCACATCCCCAAAGGGAGGGTGCATTTACTATCGTTTCTGGGTGGACAGTAGAATCATTGCTTGGAGGTAGGCTCATAGCTCCTACAGCGTGATTTAGCAATACACAATGACTCTACCATCCATCCGAAGATGAATAGTTCTAGCGAATCCACGTCAGTGACGTGATTCTCTCCATAAAAAAAGCCCTCTTTTGACGCTCGGAGGGAGCGAGCAGGTTAAAGCTATCTTAAATTCATCTCAGCTCTTTCTGTCGACCTGGTGGACATATACCACTGAAATCTAGCATTGAGAGCTTCAATTTCTGTTTTCGACTTTAGCATCGCGTGTCTTGAGTCTCTGAGAGCTTCGAGGTGCTTCTTGTATCTTTCATCCGAAAGAGCGAGCCTATTCTTTTCAGCTTCGGAGACTCAAGTTTTCTCAGATGCGATATCTGCGAGGATTACCTTTCTCATTTCATCTAGAAATTCATACTCTGCCGTCCTAATAGCGAGGTTTTCTCACTCTTTACGTAGGTTGTTCGGGATTTCTTCAAAAGACATCATAGTGAGGCGATTTAGGGGTATTTTAGAATGGTATGTCCTGAATAGTCAGAGTTTCTTTCGGTTTATACGATTGTCGAGGAATAAGTGATTCCTCCTTTTTCTCAGGTTGCCAAGTGTTTATAGTTACCGTATGAGTCTCCCCATACTTTCATTGTTCTTTACGCTCCGAGATATTGAGATTCACGTATCACTTCTGATTCTTGTTACTCGCAAGAGTCTCAAGGTCTTTCGGCGAAAAAGAGACTGTCATCACTTTCCCATACTTTGTATCAATAAGCTTACCACTTCCGCAGTATATTTTTTCTTGATTAGACATAGAGAATTGGGTTAGAAAGTCGTTTTTTAGCTTTGTCTTTGACTCCTGTTATCCAGTCAATCTGAGACTCGTTACAAAGAGCAAGAGCTTTTTCAAAGTCTATCTTGAGAGAGTCGATATTGTCCTCTATTTCCATACGCATTGCGTAGTCTTCGATAGTAAGTCAATCATCGTCTTTCTCGTAGGTTGCTTTGATAGTACCTCAAGTGAATTTAGACCTAGGCTGGAAAGAATTTCCACTTGCTCTATTTCCGTCATCGTCTTCCTCTGTCATAATGTTCAAAAGTGAACCAAGATTGTATCGTTTTCCGTAGGTGATTTCTCCACCTCGTTTCTGAGGATCGGTGTTGAGTATTGCAAATTCTGATATTATCTCAGAATTATCTTCGGTGTCTATGATATGGGTAGTGAGTATACTATCTTTTGTGTTGTGGTATATTACTATCCCTTCATTTGATAGAAGTGGAGAATATACTTCGATGATGGAATCGAGAGTGAGATATTTACTCTTAAAGTGAGGATTTCTCCCATCTTTCTTGAGAGCAATATCTTGCTTCTGGATTTGTAGGAGTTTTGAGGTTATCATACTAGGGGTGTTATAAATAAATTACTTCTTGATTTCTTTGTATCATTCGATACCAAGCCAGAGAGCGAGAAGGAACGCTATTACTGGGAGGAAAGAGAGGTGGAACATTAGGACACAAATGAAGTACTAATAATATTTCTAAATGTGTCGAAATTATGATTGAGTTCTTCTTTCTGTTTTTGGATAATGAGTCTTCCGATTTTTAGGCAAGTGAGCTTATCAAGCTCTGGGAATGTGAGTTCGACTTCGGTAAGGAGATCCATAGGTTTAATGGTTAAAGGATTGTTTGATTTCATTGGTGAGTTTTATCCAGGTTGCTCGACATTGACGTTCGAGTTTAGGGTTGTACTCACTTCAAATAAAGTGTCTTTCACAAAACGTAGCTTTACTCGCTTCTAGAGTATTCGCAGTAAGTAATCACAGGATTATTGCGGAAATTATTGTGAAGGCGAATAAAAACGGATGGTAATAGGTTTTAGAGGTCATATTTATATTGTTATGGATTGAACGATATGAGAGATTATAGGATTGAATCAATGAAGATTCTCTCGAATAACAGTGAGTAACTCTTCTTGAGTTCTTCCTGACTTCCATAGGAAGAGTCAGGGGGAGAGTTCAGAGTAACTATGAATTGTGTCGGTCATAGTCTTCATCGTAGGATTGGCAGTAGCCTTTCGCGATGTATGGACGAGAGACTTTTTCTTCTTCATCAATGATTGAGAAGAATTGTCTATCGAGAGTGGAATTGAATCTTGCATTTTGCGTAATCATAAATAAGATTTAAGTGAAGTTTTTAGGTAAACTTTGATTTGATTTCCCTCGAAAGAGGGATTTTTAATTTCAACAAAATAGGTAGAATCTAAAAGCCCTAAGAAAGCATTTTATTTTCTATCTATTTTTTTTATGAGCAGTTTTATTTTGTATCTTGTGTATCCAGTAATTGGATGAATCAGTATTTGACTAACTATCTTCTGAGTAAAAAAATACTATGAAGAGAATAATCTAAAAATGAATACGGTGATTTCCGTAGCAAAGAATCAAATAAAAAACCAGATCCAAAAGACTCTCGATGTGAGTATTTCCTTTGGAATTCCGATTATCGCTCTTGTGTACTTATTCATATTTTGAGAAGTGAGTAAGTTTATGGTCTTTCAAGTAGCAATATTTTCTATGCTACTATGCTTTTGAGGCTGTTGGTATGTAATGCGGTTGTTTTTGGAAAAACAATTAGCAGTCAATCAAATCATTCTTCAAGTAGTAAAGAAGTAAATTCTTTAACGTGGGATTTTT
>JAYVJC010000050.1:0-16936 GCA_043769645.1 Candidatus Altimarinota bacterium | reverse complement strand
GGGGGGATGTCGACGGAGGAGACAGGGGGGTTCTTTTGTAAATCAGGGTATCCTGCATTTTCACCTTCTTTGAGTATTACTCCCTTCTTCTTCCAGTTGTCCTCACAGTGTAGAGAGTCACAGAGTCTCTCAAATAACTTCCTCGGATTCCTCTGCTTCATACGATCCATATGTCGTACATCAGGGTGTCTTCTTGGTATAGGAAGATTATGCTTACGATAGAACTCTAACTCCTGCTTAATAATTCGAAATGGTTTAAGAGATACTTCACATTCTATAGCCCAATTGAGTATATCATCGGGAATAGATTCAATAGAATCTGGGAGTTTACTCGCAGGTATAACTTTATCTACCTGAGGAAATGGAGCTTCATAGTCTGACCAGTTGAAATATAGCCCTCTTTTGAAAGAGGGGTGCCCAAAGGGCGGGGAGATTTCCTGTTTCTCCAAATCCTCAGTCTTTCGCTTCACTTCAGACAGCTCCTTTCAAAAAGGAGCCTTTTTAAGAACTTCTTCTCGACTGAGAGGAAAGTATTCCTGTACTACCGTCTCATTGTATCCGAATGGACTCATAGAAGCGGGAAAAAACTCTCCCCACTCTCCATCTGCCATCATCTTCTCTATAATACGAGGAACTGACTCTTCATATTCTTCCTTAGTATACTGTCGATTGAGGATACAGTAGGATTTATTACGCAGTCAGGTGCAGAGGAAGAGGTGAGAACATGAGAAACAGTTATCAGTATAAAACAGATGAGTTCCAATCCATGCGAGGATATTGAAGCAAGAAAGCTTGAGTTTTCCTCCAGAGAACGCTTCATAACTGAGATAACACTCAGGATTATGTATAGTCGTATCCATACAATCAGTCATATCGTATCCCACAACAACATAAGAGCAGTCTTCTATATGAGTTGATTGGAAACATGATTTTGATCGTTTTGTTTGATTGAGAATGTCTCCTGTTGAATCCTCGCAAAGTATCATATTTGTACCTTTTCTCGGATACTCTTTCAGAAGTTTGCTGTAGGTATCTTCATAGTGAGAGAGTTCGCCATTTTGCAGCGATTTTTTGATTTTTATATACTCAGATTCAGTTACCTCTTTATTCAGAATATGAAACTTTTTATTTCTCAGACCGATACAAAACATAGACTTCTCTACATTATGGCAGTCATAGAGATAGATACTATCCGTGCATTCTTCACTCCAGAGGCAGTGTTGGCAGTTGTATAATTTCAGCGATCCAGTACATTCATAACAGTTCTCAGAATCCGTGACATCGAGGAGTTCGAGGGAGTTATGGGTTTTTTTGAGCGTACTTGAATAAATGATTTTCGAAGACTCAAAAATATCAGTAGAGAGATATATATCACGACTACTTGTTACAAAGTTTGAATACGATGAATTTTCATTATTGAACTCTACGAGCGCCATTCTCGGCACCACTTTCATGAGCTCTCCGAATTGTTCAAGTGCCGATCGGGGGAAATCAAACTCTCTCCCATAACTCATAGAATCCCACGCATCACTCCACCAGTAATCTTGATGATATACAGTATAGGGTTTATCTTGAGAATAGACAGATATGATATCTTTCCCTGTTACATCACATTTCCTCTTATAGAGCTTCCTCTCATTACGGAATGCAAGACGTCTCTGTTGTCTGCAGTCAGGGCAAAGGGTCGGAGGAGGGATAGTAAACCTCCTTTGGAAAGGAGGTGCCGAGGTACGAGGCGGAGGATTTTGTTCTCTTATTTCAGAAACCAAATCTCCCGTCTCGTTTCCATTTCATTCCAACGAGCCACCCTCTTCACAAAGAGGGCTTCCAAACCTTGGAGAAACTTTCTCATAAAACTCCATATCCTTATCCGTGATAGGAAATTCCATCGAACATTGTCGACATGTTCGTAGTTCTATGAGATGTTCATTCGGTGGGATGGGATACATGGGGCTTATTTCGAGAGTCTTCGAATCGCTTCAATAGTTTTCACTTCAAGAGGAAGCGCCGTGTCGATATCTTGTACGATTTGTTCTACACTCACTTTATCATATCCCATCTGAACGAGTGAAGTGATAAGGTTGGTATCGGTAGAGACGATTCGTTTCCCTCCGCTCTTTTTAGCATCGGAAAGAGCAGCAAAATCTATGGACCCCTTGAGATCGACGATGATCTTCTGAGCGGTTTTTTTTCCAATTCCAGGTACTGATGAGAGAAGTGCATCATCCTGGAGTTCGATCGCACGGAGAATTCCCTCGACTCCAAGTCCCAGGATATTGAGTGCGGTTTTACCACCGACACCATTGACCTTGAGGAGTTTCTGAAAAACAGACTTTTCCTGCGGACTGACGAATCCGAAGAGCGTTTCTCCGGCATCGGTTACATAGTGGTATATCGGGAGAGCGATCTTTTCACCGAGGAGAAAGGTCGAAAGACAAAGTGGGGAAAGAAAGACTTCGAGTCCGAGTCCAGTTCCCTCGACCATGATGGTCGCACGTCCATCATCGAGAGAAAAAAAGGTTCCAGAGAGAAATGAATACATAAGCAAAGTGGTAGAGTGAACTCAATAATAGTGATTTATAAGCTGATTCCAAGTTTTTTGAAAACATCGAAGGTCGTGTGCCCGAACATTTCTGGACTTTTCTCGAACCAAACTCTTGCTTCCTCAACTGAAAACCACTCTATCCGCTCGACTTCCTCTGCCTGGAGGATAAACTCAGTCTCCTCCGGAAGAGCTACCGAGTAGAGCTGGCAGTATCATTTTCCGAGGTATGCATTTTCGATATAGATACTTCACCTGTCTTCGAGAGAAACTCAAGTAACCGACAATTCCTCTTCGAGTTCTCGATACGAACAGGATTCATAGGTGTCTTCTTTTTCGAGGGTGCCCGCAACCGCAATGGTCCAGAGCCCAGGATTATGTTTTTTTGCTTTACATCGTTTCTGAAGAAGCAATCGTGTTCCAGAGCGATTGGTAATATGAACCCCTGAAATTCTCCATATATCCGAGTCGTCAAGGTCATCTCGGAGTTTATGTCCGAGGAGTATATCATGCCTATCGACCAATTGTACGAGGTGGTTCATAGAGCAGAGGTAAAAAATCTCCCGATTGGGAGATATATTTCTAGAAAGGGATGTCTTCGATCGTGATATCTTCTTCGACTCTTGCTTTCGCTTTTCGTGGTTTCATCTCTTCAGCAGGCGCCGAATCTGAACTCTGTGAAGGAGCTCCATACTCGGTTCGCTCTCAAGAAGAAGAAAGGAGAATGATATTCTCAGCGACGATATCGGTCTTCCAGCGTTTCACTCCACTGGCATCATCCCAGCTTCGAGTTTTGAGATATCACTCGACATAGACTTTTTTCCCTTTGCTTGTGTAGGATTCGATAACATCAGCGAGTCCTCTCCATGCGGAGACATTGTGAAACTCGACTTCTTCTTGTTTGACTCAGGAAGCATCTTTCCAGGTACGATTGGTCGCGACAGAAAATGTAGCTACCTTTTGACCATTGGGAGTCTCACGGATTTCGGGATCAGCGGTCATATTACCGATGATCTGTACTTTATTAAGTGATCAAGCCATAGTATATAAATTAAGATACAATTCTATGATATAGATTTTTCAAAAATATCAAATTTTGATTTTGTACCGGGCGGAAAACCAATAGAATATGGAAAATATCTCGTATGGCTAGCGTCCCTAAACACTCCCGAAAGAAACAAGTGCTCATCATGACCGCGACTGGATGCTATAATCTGGGTGATGAAATCATCCTGAAGGCGGAAGTAGCCTTCATAAAAAGTCAGTATGAGAATGTCGATATTACTGTTTTTACATACGATAAGGAAAGTACTCTCCTTCCGGAATGAAGCGTACGCTATGTCAATTATTTTCCGAATCGGTTCTGGCGGCATCCACTGAGAAATATTTGGTACTTTTTTGAAAATATCTGACTTATTCGTTCGGCTGATTTCCTTATCATAGGAGGTGGTGGACTTATATTTGATAACGAACGTGGTATTTCTTACCCCGCGCTGCTCAGACAGTGGAGATTTCGAACCAAACTCGCACGAATATTTGGGACCCATATCTTCTTCTGGTCGCTCGGACTTGAAGTGAAAAAAGCCTACAATCGAACCAAACTCAAGAAGCTTTTTGTGAGTGATGATATCATCACAGTGCGGGATGAGCGAAGCCTCGGACTTCTTGAGTCCCTTGAGTATGTGGCACGACTCGTTCCCGACTCGGCTTTTCTCCTCGAATCCAATAATAGCGTGGTTATGCGTAATCCTCCTCGGGTAGGATTTTCACTTCGATCTGGATTTCTCACCGAGGCTGAGGAAAAAGCCGTACCAGAAATCGTCAAGACGCTCGAGTCACGATGATTTGAAGTACTCTTTCTTTCGCATAGTTTTTCAAAAGAAGCAGAGCACAATGATCTCGAGTGCATACGTCGAATAATGAAAGATCACACCTATGCTATTACATTTACACTGGCAGAATCTATGGAAGCCTATCGAAGTCTGAGTTATATGGTTGGGATGCGCTACCATTCAGGGATTCTAGCAGCAGCTCATGGAATCCCCGTACTTATGGTACCCTATGGGCCAAAAAGTGTTGAACTTATGAGAATACTCGAAATACCAGAAAGTATAGAGTCTGGATACTTCACTCACGAAGAGTTTTTTCTCCACTGGGACAGCCTTGTAGCCAATTACGAAACAAGAAAGTTTGCGATCATACAAAAATATGATACAATACACAAGGAGCTTATCAAAAAGCTCGATGAAGTATAATCTTATCTATCAATTATGGATTGGACCGTCCTCAAAAACAAAGCTCAGGAACTCAAAGAACAATGAAAAGCTCTTACGGGCAAGGTGCTTCCCTATGTAGAAAAGGTGACAAAATTTACAGAAGCTCAGTTTCAATCAACTCCTTTGGTTCTAAAAAGTCTCGAATCTTTCGAAAACGAAAAAAAAGCAAATAAATACCTCGTGCTTGCGCTCGATAGCTCCGATGAAAGCTACGCAAAACTCATGCTTCGCTATCCACTTTTGGCATCGAAAGCCTGGACGATAAATGCCACTCTTCGGATTATCGATACCGCTTTGAGTCCTGATTTCTTAGCAAATCTAAAACTCGAAACTCTCCCGGTGCTCTTGGTGCACTACCAAGGCATAGAATACAAAAGATATACAGGAATAGAGTCGATTCTTGCCTGGTTTGCGACCCCCTGCTTTAGCGACGACATAGCAGAAACAGATGAAATCAGTCTTCAAGAACCTCCTACCGAACCAAAAAATGCGAATATAAAAGTAGACCCTCTCTGAACCCTTAAATAACACTATGCAATCACTAGACTTTCTCTACATCACCCTTTCTTTCTGCCTTATATTCATATCCTTTCCATTGGTACTGATTCTCTTACGAGTCTATAGGACTATGGATCATGTCGAAAGCATACTTGAGTATATCGCTCACCTCAAAGAAGTAGCCACGAGTATAGAACAAATACCCCTGCGAATCTTTGAAAAATTTTTGGGGAAATAAGAAGAAGATACGAGGATAAAAAACTTGATCACATTTTCATTTGACTCTTTTGTATTTTTCTATAACATACGCCTACTTTTCGGTCAAAGTGACCACTTTTATTTGTCTTTCTTTACGAAATGCCTACTACAAAATCAGCTAAAAAAGCTCTTACCGTGAGCGTAAAAAAGCGTTCTCGCAATCGTCGATTTCTCGAACTTCTCAAAGAAAGCACGAAGAAGCTCGAAGCCCTGATGGCAGGAGTTCAACCCAAGGCCAAAGAAGTAGCAGAAGCTCTTTCTCTTGTGTATTCTCGTATCGATACGCTCGAAAAAAAGAATATCATCCACAAGAACAATGCAGCTCATAAGAAATCTGCATTCGCGCGAAGTGTGAAATCTCTTATGTTGAAATAATCCATGAAGAAATCATACTCTCCTCAACCTAGAAAAAACGAAAAACGCATCAATGAAGCTATTATGGCTCGAGAAATATCAGTTATTTCGGACGAGTGAGCTTCCCTCGGAATTCTCTCCCGCGACGAAGCTCTGAGAAAAGCGGAAGAACTCGGAGTAGACCTCGTCGAAATGAGTATCAAAGATGGCGTCGCAGTCGCGAAACTCGTGGATTATGGAAAATACCTCTTCCGTCAGCAGAAACAACAGTCTCACAACAAATCACAATCGAAAAAAACAGAAATCAAAACGCTCAAACTCACCTATAAAATCGGTGATCACGACCTCGATGTCAAACGAACGCAAGCAACCAACTGGGCAAAAGATGGGCATCCGCTCAAACTCATGCTTCAACTCCGGGGACGTGAAAACCAGTATGAAGATCTCGCTCGGGGAAAGATCAATGAATTTATGGCCTCTCTCGATGACTCCTACAAGATAGATCCTACCAACAAAGTCCTCAAACAAGGAAATACCTTCAATATCACTCTTTACCCTAAAAAATAATATGAAACTCAAAACTCTCTCCAGCGCTAAAAAACGAGTAAAAATCACTGCTACTGGGAAATTCATCGTCGGGAAGATCGGAAAACGACACCTCCTCAAAGATAAATCTTCGAAGGCGAAGGGGCGCAATAAGTATGGTATGGTCCTCGATGTCACAAATCAGCTCGAAGCACGGATGTCTCTCCCCTACGGAAGATAGTAATTCACAAGCGATGGACTTCAAAAGAATTCCATAAATACTTTATACCTGACAAATTTTAACTTTATAACTTCCTGTCTATGACTCGAGTAAAACGTGGTGTGATGACCCATAAACGTCACAAAAATATCCTCGCAATGACCAAAGGATTTCGACGTATGAACGGAAACGTCTACGCTCGTGCGAAGACCGCTCTTATGAAAGCAGGAACCAATGCCTACATCGGTCGGAAGCAGAAAAAGCGAGATTTTCGTCGACTCTGGAATGTCCGACTTAATAACGCCGTCCGCAATCATGGGATGACCTATTCGACCTTTGTCCACGCGGCGTATAAAAAAAATGTAAAACTCAACAGAAAGGTGCTTTCGAATCTTGCGATCTCGAATCCAGAAGTATTTGCCAATGTTGTCGCCTTCGTAAAGTAATAAAAAAACTCAAAAAAACCTCTGGCAAATAACCAGAGGTTTTTTATTTATAATCAGTAGCACTTTCTTGAGGAAAAGGATTCTTCAATGCTAGTCTTCCATTGAACCATGAATATATAAGATACACTTGGTTTGAAGTAACATAATAGAGTCTTCTTTCTATTGTTTCACAATAGTATCCGAGTGGATTATTGGTTACCTCTATTGGAATACACGCTTCGCCATTGATGGGAGATATTTTAGCTAAAATATCACTCCTCGGATCTTGTTTAAATGCGAGAAGAAATGTTCTTTCGACCAGCTCTTTCTGAGTCATACTCGAAAGTGGATAGTCGTATCCAAGAACTCAAACCAGTACCATTGATGCTGTTGAACCTAATATCCACTTCAATTTCTTGGAAGGACGATTCCCTCAATATTCCAATTGTTGAGTACTCAGATTTAGTTGATTTTTCATTTCCATATTTCAAATGTATTGTAATACTATATATAATTTTATTTTGTCAATTTATTCTCACTTTCCAAATAGGTTTTTCCCATCATCTCAATACAATTCTTAAGACTAATTTTCGCTTATGAATTCCTTTCTTTCCCTCCTCCAGTCTGTCGATGTTTCTGTGCTCAATGCGATGCGAAGTGTGATTGATCCTAACGATCCAGTGACCATAACGATTATCAAACATAGTGCCGATATCCTCCTCCTCATTCTCCCTCTGTGGCTCGCACTTGTGTGGCTTATTTCTGCATTTTACAAAACAACAGAATCGAAAGAATACGCACTCAAGATCTTCTACTCAGCAGTGCTTGGGGTGATATTGTGTCTCGTGCTCAACGCCCTCCTTCCATTTCGCCCGCGACCTGAAACCGTAAGTACGATCGCTCCGCTTATCAATCATCTTCCAGATAATAGCTTCCCATCGATGCATGCCACCTTTGCGGGAGCGACACTTTGGGCCATTTTTCTCTTCTCGTTTCCATTTCTTCCGAGATCACTCGGAAAATGGTGATGGCTTCATTCGAATTTCATTCGTTTCCTTCTCATTCTCCTTGGGATCGTGATGGTAATAGCACGAATCCTTGCAGGGATTCATTATCCTGGGGATATCGTCGCTGGCATCCTTCTCGGTATTATTTCAGCTTCACTACTTTCGACCGTCACCATGAAAAAGTGGTTTTACACCATTTTTATCAAGTACCCGATCCATATTCTCTCATTTATAAAACTTTAAGATGCATACCCTCATCGAAGTCATCATGAGCTACTTCGGGACACTTTCGTATGGAGATATATTTTTCCTGATGGCGCTCGAGTCCTCGATAGTCCCCGTTCCATCAGAACTCGTCATGATCCCGGCTGGGTGGATCGCTTTTTGAGGATGACTCGATCCATTTCTCGCGATACTCATCGGGGGTATTGGCTCGGTCGTATGAGCGACAGCGAACTACTTCATCCTCGGTCAACTCATCGGGAAGCCATTCCTCCTCAAGTATGGGAAATATATCCTCATCACGAAGGAAAAATATGATCGCTCCGAAGCGCTCTTTCTCAGAAATCAAAACCTCTATACCTTCATCGGACGACTCATCCCCGTTGTTCGCCATCTCATCTCTATCCCAGCTGGCATATTTCGTATGCCACTGTCTCACTTTTGGTCGATAACGTTTCTCGGTGCGACTCTCTGGTGTAGCATTCTCGTCTCACTGGGGTGGTTCTTCGGAGAAAGTGTTATCGAAATCGTAAAAGAGTATTCTCATATTCTCGGGTATATCGCAATACCTCTGATTGGCGTTTATCTCTGGTGGAAGATATGGGGGAAGCGGGGAATTAAGATAGAAGTGCAAGGAATTGAAAGCAGAGAAGAACAAAAAAAATTATAACAGTAATATTTACCAGCCTGATATGACCAGAATGAGGGATACAAAAAGAGAGAGGGGTGGACATAATATATATATTTGACTTATTGGAATATATTATACAATACTTTTATAAGTATATTTTTGGGTCTTCCCCAGTTGACGGTAATTCCTTACCTCATATACTGGCTCTATGGAGACGAAAAACCTATATCGAAAAAAATCCCGTATTTGAAACAAGAAAACAAGAGAAATTATCAAGTACTTTTCACTTGATTTACCCTCTTCTAAAACTCATGAAATTATTGGTCTAAATCCAAAAACAATAGATGACTGGTATCTCTATATTCGTAAGTATATATTTCTCAATCAAGAAAGAGAGAAGGCAGAAGTATGGTCTGGTACCATGGAAATAGATGAATCATATTTCTGACCTACTCGTGTCAGATGAAAGAGATGAAGATGAGCAGGAATGAAAACAATAGTATTTGGACTATTAAAGAGGAACGGGAAAGTGTATACAGAGATCGTCCCTGATGTGAAAAAGAAGACGCTGCTGCCTATAATCAGATGAAAGGTAAAGATAGAAGATACTGAGATCAATAGTGATGGATGGCCTGCATATGATGGACTTGTAGATATTGGATATAAGAAACACTATAGAGTTCATCATGGAACTAATGAATTTGCGAGATGAAACCAGCATATTAATGGAATCGAATCATTTTGGAGCTTTACAAAAAGAAGACTCTCGAGATTCAATGGAATCAAAAAAGCCTACTTTTATTACTATTTGAAAGAATCTGAATTTAGATATAATTGTCGTATAAACTGAAAAGATATCTACAAAGAAATCTTAAAATTACTCCGAAAAACTAACCCGTAACTGGGGAAGACCCAAAGTTAAATCATTTCATATATAGTATCATTTGTTATGTAAATTTACAAAAATCAAACTCATATTAGAACCTAAAAAAAACAAACCCTTGGGCGTGTTTTTTATTTCATTATACATAGCTTCTCGAATTGGATTCGAACCAATATCCCGAGTACTTAGGATAACAGTCTGTTGCTCTAAAAAAATCCACCTCTTTTCGAAATGGATTTTCTGATATTTTATGGCTCCACATAGTGGGCAAATTCAGAACTCTGGATTGGAGAGCGATATATACTAAACTCGATACAAAATGAGTCTTCCGATACTGTATAGAGAAAAATATTTTACCTAATTGATAACCAAATACTACAAATAAATCCTGTTCATCATCTGAATAATTATCTGATTTAATTTTTGAATGAATCCCATATTTCGTATTTTCCAAGCAAAATAAGCCGAAATAATACCCACTAAAATTCATCCAAGGATATCAAAAGGATAGTGTACACCGCCGATGATCCTAGCGAGAAACATCAGGATAAATATTGGGGTTAGTACATAGGCAGTCTTCTTGTATCCGAATAGTGCTAGTGCGACAATAAATGCTGTACCGATAGCTGCATGATCGGAAGGAAAGCTATTATCTGGAATATGCGAGAGGATAAATGCTCACTTGCTTTGTAAAAAAGTAGCTGGCCTCTCTACATAGAAAAATTGCTGAATGAATATATTGAGTCATCCAGAAATTAAATCGGCATAAAATATAAAAAGAAGATTATTCTTGATTGTTATATTTTTCATCTTCGTCGCGTACATCCAGTATCCGATAAGGAAAAGTGGTATCAGAAAAATAGGGACATCTGCAAAAATAGGAAGGATAGCATCTAACCAACCGAATTGGGTGAATGAATTGAGATATGTCGAACCTTGATGGTTGAGTAATGCATTGTATGGGGGTATGGATTATATTGCTTTATGATTTGTTACATTTTTATACTCAAAATACGTTAAAATTACAATAATTATATCCATAATAATTAAGCTCATCATCCAAGGTGAGCCAGAATTTATGTAGAGATATGTCTGATAAATAGTAAAAAGTGAAAATACAGTAATAGCAACGGGGTACGCCCAATACTTTTTCTTAAATATATTATAGACGATGATAAATTTTATAACTCCATGAGAAATGAGATAGAAGGCTATAAAGTGTTGTGTAGAAAGAGTAAGTCCTTGGAGAGAATTCAAGAGATATTGTGTAAACCAAGCATTCTGATCTTCTATCAATTCACCCTGTAAATATCCTCAAACAAGATTATTGAGGATATTTTGCGAGATAAAAATAGCCACCATTCCAATTCAAAATTGAATAATCCCGTCTACTCATTTTATGAGCATCAGGATGAGAAAGAGGCGATGCGATGTTTTAAAGAAAGTCATAGTTTTTTCCAAGATGCGGTATGCTTTTAATTAAGTACTTGTAGGAGTGCTTCTAAGGCTGTTTTACAGCTTTCTACATTAGGATTTACTGCACGCAATTGTCGGAGCACTGTATCGATGGCACTATCGACTTCTGTCCATTTTGCTTGATTCATTGGCTTCAATCTGGATTGAGCATTATCCCACTCGTATTCTAGGTCGCTCACTCGTGTAGTCGCTTGTGCGAGAGTTCCTGAATTTACAAGATTCAGTGTATCTTGCGTGATGGTACGAAATATATCCATATTTCCAAGAGGTCATATTTTCTGTATGACTTGATGTGAGTTTCAGCCTGATGCGGATAGGGACATAGAGTTTGATGGGGTATTTGATTGAGAGGCTTGCGTAAGCGTATCCTGTGCCTCTGATTGCAGTGTTGCATGACGCCATGCGTACCCGATACCAGATACAAGTACAAACAGACAAAGGACTACTAGTGTTTGCATAACCCCTCCAGATTCGACCTTTAGACCCTCTTTTTTGACTACGATATCTTTTTTACTCACAGAAAGGAAAGTAATAGTGAGAAAAATAGCTGTGAGAAATATTACACTGGTAATAGTAGCCCCGAGTCCGAGTCATCCGTATCTCATAGGTTGCGAGAGGTAATCACCAAGAGAGGCACCGAGAGGACGTGTCATGATATAGATAATCCAAAATGAAAGAATAGAATTGAGTCCAATTCTCCAAGCAACCGAAAATATCGTAACCACTGTAATCACAATCATTCCTGTGGTAAAATATCCAAGACCGAGACTTTCTGCCATTAGATCACCCGTAGCTGTCCCAAGTGCGAAGGTAAAGAGTATAGCAAACCAATAGAATAACTCCCTATGTCTTGTAAAAATAGAATGAATGGAAAGGGTTTTTTCCTTCATGTACCATACAAAGAATGTCAGTGCTAAGAGTATACTAAATAAAATAGTACTCGTCTCAAGAGGAATCTTGAGACTATCCGTCATAATATCAGTAACCAATGTTCCGAAGACACTCACGAGAACTACCGTCAACCAATAAATAACAGGAACATATCTCTTGGCTCTAAATTGGAAAAATAGTACTACCAAGAGTACTATTCCCATTGCAATAGAAGTACCAATGAGTCCGAGGTTCAGATTCACATTGAGAAAATCTGATGCCGTCTCACCAACAGTGGTACAGAGCACTTTAATAATCCAAAAAAAGATAGTGATTTCTGGTACTTTACTAAGTAATTGATTGTGAATGGAATTTAAATTTTGTTGTGTCATGGGAAGTAATTATGAAAGAAATATAAACATGAACACTGTCAGTATATGTAAACTCTATGAAGCCCATAATGTACTACTATAATTCCTTATCCTATAACTAATCCAAATACTGAAGAATTTTAGCATCCTTCTTATGTTGATGAACCGTGTAGGCTACAAATATTCCAAGTATAATAGTGAGAACAGCTGAAGATCCCATTGTACCAAATCAGAGTCATCACTTCTCGATACTTTTACTGAAGAGATCTCCGAAAGTTGCACCAAATGGACGAGTAAGGACAAAGGCAATCCAAAAAAGAATTACAGGAGATATTTTTGTGTAGTATTTCAGTCCAACAATGATTGCAATAAGTCATCCAATTAAAAAGGCTCAACCAGCAAAACCAAGACCTGAACTGTCTGCAAGGAAATCTCCAAGAGCAGTTCCAAGAGTATTGGAAAAAAGTATAGCAATCCAATAGAGAAGTTCCCCCTTAAATGATGTAATCTCTGTAACTGCAAATGACATTCCTGAATATTTCCAGAATGAGAATATAGCAATAAGAATAGTGACAAGAATGAGTGAACCTTCAGCATATCCGAGACCAAGAGTTCGATCCATATAATCAGACATCGTTGTTCCTGCTGTACTTGTTGAAAGAATTACCATCCAGTAGAGAAGTGGGTGATATTTCTTCGAAAGAAGTTGGGTAATGAGAGTAATAAAAAATATACTAATGAGTATCAATGAACTTGTACCATAGCCAACGCCAAGAGTCTGAGCCAAGAGATCTCCTGCTGTTTCACCAAGTGTTGTTGCACAGATTTTCATGATCCAGAATGCGAGAGTGATTTGAGGGAGCTTATTCATTTTTATAAGAATTTAGGAAATAGAGGAAATGGCAATTAGGAGAATCCCTAATCGAAAAATATACACAATAAAAAAAAGTCGAGCTTATTCATTATTTCTTCATTCTCTCTTAATCTCGTTCATGATGCATTGCCTCATTTTGTTTTTCTTCTTTGTCAGTATTTCAAACTAGGAATTCTATCCCAAATCATTTCTCATTGTTATCGTTATCTGCAGATGTAGTAAGTTCCTTTTGTATATATTTTATAAGATCTGGAATATCTGAACTCACGAATATATTTAGAATGTCACTCTGAATGGTGCTATTGAGTATGAACGCACTATTTTTATATTCAGATGATCACTTCATAATCTCAAAAAGTGCATGTGCCTCTGAAAGCGTTCCTGAGTTCCCAAAGGTAATACTTATGACTGCTCCACTTTCTGTAGAGGTAACCTTTTTTGAAGTATTTTCAAAAATATTCTCATTTTCCTGAGAGCTATATCTATTCTTTGAATGATGGAATTCTCACTCATTGTCAGTAATATAAAAAGCACTTCCGACTCATACTCAGACAAGAATAACTGCACCAATAGTTATAGAAATAACTTTTTTTGATAATTGAAACATAGAAAAAATTAGGATTAAACAAAATCACTGTATAGAACAATTGTAAGCTCTCTGTAAGAATTAGAAAGTTACTCTAAATACAGTTCCTTCTTCTGAAGATTTCACATTAATTTTCCATCCATACTGGTTCACTATCCTCTTTACAAGGGCAAGACCTAATCCAAATCACTCCGTCTCATTTCGATGCGTAGAAACTCGATAGAATTGATCAAAAATCTTTGAAATATATTTCTTTTCAATGCCTATTCCACTATCTTCTATACTGAGTTTATTATTTTCTATAATAATTTTAACCATTCATCATTCCTTATTGTATTTAATCGCATTAGAAAGGAGATTCATGATGAGTATATAGATATGATGTTTACTCGCATGAAGTGTTATATCCTCCTTGAGATCTATAGAGAGCTTTATATTATGATTCTTGATCATATTCTCGATATCTTTCATGGTTTCATAAACAATTTCAGATATATGAACTTCTTCATTTTGTATTCCATCTTTCCGTATGTCAGATAACTCTGAAAGACTCTGGATGAGTTCACTGGATCGATTGGTCTGATTTTTAATATCGGATACTATTTCTTCATCATATTTTCCTATTTCCTTCAGGAGTTGTACAGAGCTAGATATTCCAGCAAGTGGAGTTCTGAGTTCATGTCCAGCTACTTGTACAAAATACCGCATGGTTTCCATATTTTCCTCTATTGGTCGAAGAAGATAGCTTGAGGATTTAAACGCTATATAGAAAACACCACCAGAGAGTATGAGGATAAGTAGGGTGAGATATCAAATATCCTCTAAATAGTCAATCAAATTATACGGAAGCTTATCTATAATGATAAGTAGATACTCTGGACTCATTCTGAAAGTTGAGATGAGATACCCATCATCTTCAGTAACATCATTTTCGTGTAAATGATGAAATATTCCGCTAATTTCTCCTCTATCTGTATAAGGAGAGTTATTTTCTATAACGTTACCATCTCATCAGACAAGGATAAAGCTCTTTTTGTAGAGACTAGCAAACTGTGAATCCTCTCGAGATATTCATCCCTTGAAATTATTGATATCTATAGTTCTTACTGACTGCTTATAAATATCAAATGAGTGTACGGTAGATTCATATCATACATAGTACCGATACGATATAAAACCAGCTCAAACAAATAGTGTAAATAAAAACACAAGGAGTGTTGCTATGCTACTGAATCTATTTCTAAGATGTTTTAGTTCATTGTTCATTTTTGGAATATTAAGGAACAAGATATCCATCGCCCTTTCGTGTCAAAATAAAATCCTTTCAGATCTTTTTTCGGAGGTATCCTATATACATATCTACCACTCGTGAGAGTTCATATCCTCGGAATTCACCCCATACATTTTCATATATATCAGTTCGACTGAGCACCTTTCCATGGTTTTGTATCAAATATTTTAAGAGATCAAATTCTAATCGTGAGAGTTCTATATTTTTCCCATCTTGAGAAACTAATTTTTCTGCAATATGGAGGCTAATATTTCATATAGATAGAATATTATTCTTATCTAGACTTGACCGTCTCATGACCGTTTCAATTCGCAAAAGAAGAACCTTTAGATCGACAGGCTTGATGATATAATCATCTGCACCACTCTGGAGTCATCTGACAATATCCTCGGTTCAGGATTGGGAAGTAAGAATAAGAATAGGTATATTTTTATGTATTTCTTTTCTGATTCTTTCGAGTACTGTAAATCCATCAATGCTAGGAAGATTCAGATCGAGAATAATACAACCAAAATGATGTGATCTAGCTAACTCAATTGCATCTTCTCAGGTACGACAAAATTCAGCATCCATTCAGTGAATTGAAAGGTATTGTACTGTATTCTTTGCAAGGATGTAGTTATCTTCTACAACGAGAACTTTCATGAAATAATAAACAATAGTATCGATATATATTTTATATATACATTCTTATTGTAAGAAGAGTGTATGATGAGTAAAGTTTATTTTAAAATTTGGAAAAATTGCCTAATTCTGTAAAGAAAAAAATATTCTACACGATCTCATCATAAATATACTTTACTTTTATTCACACTCTCATAAAATGAGTGCATGACAAAAAATAAGGAAATTGCAAAGGAAAATGAGTACTTTATGAAAGATGCTCGATTATTTCTTTTATGGAGAATGAGTACTGAATGATTTTTACCTAATGAAAAAGATTATATACCCTTGTATGAAATGTTTCCTATAAGGCAATACTCTATAGAAAAGTGATTTGAGGATATAAGAATAAATACAAGCCTTGATAATAGGTTTGAAATGTATTTTTATAGTGATTCTAAACTCCCATCTTCTTTGCCAACTGACACGGAAATACTCAAGAAGTTTTCTAATAAAGCATACCATAAAAAAATACTTAAATCGGCAAAGAATATCAGAGAGAATGACTTTGATAGTATGGATATTATATACCTATCGAAACTACTATGAGATCAATGCTATAATGAAATATATATCTATCCGAAAGATTGAGTGAAACAATCTGATATTCAGTTAAAGAAGAAATTGGATGATTACATTCAACAATTTATCAACGGAGAACTTCTTATTACCGATACCAATTATTTCAACTTTCAAAAACAAAAAAAACTTTTTATAAAACTTATTAGACAAATAAAGGCTCTGGATGAATACGGAAAGAATTTCATAGTAACAAATAAAGAAATCTGAAATCCATTTTATCACAACAATTCAACATTACTCATTCATACTCTCTATGCCCTTGAGTATCTTGGATATATTAAAGTAGGGTCTTCCCCAGTTGACGGTAATTCCTTACCTCATATACTGGCTCTATGGAGACGAAAAACCTATATCGAAAAAAATCCCGTATTTGAAACAAGAA
>JAYVJC010000049.1:0-2593 GCA_043769645.1 Candidatus Altimarinota bacterium | reverse complement strand
TTGAGTGAAGAGTCACTCGGCGAACTATCGAAGACGCTTGATCCACCGAGAAAGTAGGCGTCGAGAGTTCCTTTCCTTTTTTGCTTCAGGTCTCAGAGGGTTTCTCAACTGTTTGACTCAGGCCCGAAGTACCCGACAGAAATAGCAGTATCACCTCACTGAGCGGGAACTTCTTTTACAGAAATACCAGTTGGTAGTGAATCCGTTCGAAAGAGCTGGGTAGTGAATCCACTCGTTTGTATAAATGATTTTTTGAGAGTAATCCCTGAAGTGATAAAGGCAATAGCCTGATCGATAAGATTTTTATTTTTGTTGACATCGATCCCATAGAGCGTTGCAGCACAGGTATTTCTCGAATCATAAATATTGACGAGATCACTATTTTCTGAAGAAATGAGGGACTCGAGGGTGTTGACGGTAAACCGATCATTTTCTCCCTTATAGGCCTTAGTCGTTTTATACTTCTTGAGGTCTTCTTCTGACGATCGATTATCGAGCTCTTCGAGACCCAATTTCCCCCCGAATCGAAAGCATCCGAATGCTACATAGCTTTCACTCAGATTATTGAAACTCATGAGATAGAGAAATGAGTTCACTCACTCAAGTTTCCCGGCAAATTTAAGTCCATATTTTTTGAGAGAGGTCGTTTTGATATTGGCGTCATTGATCGAGTCTTGGCTCCGCTCTCCGAGTTCCGAGTTTTTGATAAATGCTTTGAAATCCCGTGGAGTTGAGAGGGAAATTTTGGTATATCCCTTCGTTTTTTTGGCAAGAAAGTCCCTGATCGTTGTAATCGGTATCATATACCCGATGACTGCATTGTCTGATTCTACTCGAGAGGGGATGCCGATAAGCTCACCCTTTTTGTTGAAGGCTCCACCTCCAGAGTTTCCATGATCGACCGCTCCATCGATCTTATAGTAGCGATCTTCGTACCCCGCAATATTTCCCTCAGTACGAGAGATGTTTTCTCCACCGATTCCTGGATATCCATATACGACAACACTCGAACCGATATCTATAGTATTATTTTTGAGGAGCTTCACTCCCGTGAGATCGTTCGGTTCCTGGTATTTGAGTATGGCTAGGTCGCTCTCTTCATCATAGGCGATGAGTTCTCCAGTGGTGAAGCAAACAGGTTTTTTGTGGAAATCGATCGTTCGACAGACTTCATAGAAGCCATTTGGAGTATTTTGATTTTTATCAAAGACGACGTGGGCATTGGTGAGAAGGAGTCCATTCCCAAGTGCTACCGCACTTCCAAGAGAAGAGAGACTATAGGTATTATTGGTTGAGTTATGCTCGTAGGTCCGAACTTTCAGGATAGAGCGATATGTTTGGACTTCATCGAGTGCGAGTAGGGGAATAGACGTACTCAAGAAGAATATAAGAGTAAGAACAGAGATGGTTTTTTTCATAGGAAAATAGAGTTATTGTAAAAATGCGGTTTTTCGCGATTGTACTTATTAATGGCAACCAGAAAGACTAAGTACCGAAAATTTATATTATAAAATATTCAAAAAACTATAATATATTTTGTTTATTATTTCATCATATTTTCTGGTTGAGTATATCTAAAATCACCCATTTTGCAATAATTTCGAACCGTATGATATTTTTGACTTTCCCCCTCCTTTTTATATACTACCTTCGTTCGAAAAGGAATGTATGTCTCATTGGCATCTTCTTTTTTCTCAGATTCATATCTGCGGGGGTAACATAAAAGAGTGAGTGTACTAAGGCTTCAACCCTTGGGTGTGACGGTTCGAACCCGTTTCCCCGCTCCATTCAAAAAAATCAAAGGTGTATTGGTTTTGTAGTATGTTGGTATTTTGGAGAATTTAAACCCCCTTTTCCATATGCCAATAAACCAATAAACCAATAAACCAATAAACTATATGGCTAATAGTCACGGACTCTCATCTCGACTCGTTAAAAAACAAGCCGCCGCACGGAAACTTTCGAAGTGAAAAAAAAAGAATAACCTCGTCTATACGGGAAATGAGAATAAGCAGTCACGATTCAATCTCTCGTATAAGAAGCGGATGCGATATATGCAAAATAAAGAAGCCTTCCCGAAGAAAAAACTCCCCACAAAAGATATCGATAGCCTTATACAAATGTGAATCATCGACGAACGTGGATTTTTCAAAAAGGGGAAGAAGAAAAACTATATCACGAAAAGTATGGCTGACCTCAAGGGGTTTGATTTCTATGGGATGCCGAGGATATAGGAAATGTGTATATGAGTAAAAGAGTAGAAGGTAAAATGGATGAAAAACAGAAAAGGGGAATTCTAGAAAGAAAAACAGGAAATATCAAAAGTCTTGCAAATCAGAAAAATTCTATAGAATGCACGTGTCTTCTCCAAGAATCCAAAATCCTCAATATGCAGCCATAGCTCAGTTGGATTAGAGCGCCTCCCTGCGAAGGAGGAGGTCGCAAGTTCGAGCCTTGCTGGTTGCACCATAGTTACTTATATTAAGCTCTCCAGTACCACTTTGTGGCTCTGTGGAGCTCTTTTTAGGTTCGACCAGTGGGGTGTTTTCAGTCATCTTTGATTGGTTGAACCGTAGCTTGATATTCAGATTCA
>JAYVJC010000048.1:0-35886 GCA_043769645.1 Candidatus Altimarinota bacterium | reverse complement strand
GTATTCATAGAGCTAGAGTTAGGGAATATTACCTATATTTTTGTTTTTTTTAATGAGTTTTTATATATAATATATACATATTTAATATACAAAGTCAAATTTATTATTTAAAAAATAAAGTATAATAAAAATCCCAACCTAGTATAGCATGGAAGGGATTGAGAAATCATCTCGGAGAAGCTTAGTCGTTCACTTCTAGGAGTCGGTATCCAGAAGGGATACTTTCGATATAACCAGCATGGGCGAATGCGGAAAACTGTGTCGCGAGAAGGAGCATCATGAGGAGGGTTCGTCTGGTCACACTATGACCGCGATAGAGTTCCATATGTCGAAGGGTAATGAAGTAAGACATAACTACTCTAACATATGTCTGCAAGAAATGCAAAAATTCACAAGTTAATTTTTCAAAAGTAGCTTTGAACAGTTTCTCATGAAAAATTCCCACCTTTTGGAATGGGAATGATTCTAACATTCTGAAAAAATTAAGCAGTAATAGTAAGGAGACGATTTTCTGTTGGAATACTTTCGATATAGCCTGCGTGAGCGAATGCGGTAAACTGTGTCGCGAGGAGAAGTCCGAGGAGGAGGGTTCGACGAGTAATGCGGTGTCCTTTGTGAAGTTCCATAGAAAGAAGTGTTAAAAAGTAAAAGACAAATATAATTTAGCATATTATTTTATAATATGCAAATATTTGAGATTTATTTCTAAAAAATCTCCCGGTGAGAGAGTTTTTTACCTTATACTACTAGAATGAACTCGAGATAAATCGTACAAATGCTCATGTAGTCAGGCTTGCTCAGCCGATAGCCGAGAGATTTAGGTCTGATATTTTTTTCCCGACTACCACTTGAGCGAGGGCTCGGCCGAAGCTCTCCTGATACCAAGTACTTGTCTCATTGCTTGCATTTGGAGTCGAAGCAGCAGCAGTGATAACTCATCTATTCGCGGTGACACTAAAGGTAACAGTATCTACTCCTCCTGGACTTTGGTAGGTTACGGTTGCACTCTTTGTAATCGAAGAAGTGGGAGCTGGTGTTATAGGTGTTTGTTTTGGAGGAGTTGGAACTGTAGGAGTTTTCGGAACTGGCGCAGGGAGTTTTTTCGTTTTTGGAGCCACTTTTATTTTCGATGCCACTTTTTTTACCTCTTTCTTCTTTGAGATACGGCTATATTCGACCTTACCCTCGTACTCGGTAGGGACTGCGTGCACGATAGAAACAAATCCAAACTTGTGACCCTCATCCTCTCCACTTGCTGAAGTAGTATTACTTATGGCATAAAGAGAGAAGAGACAGAGAATCGAGAGAAAAATACGAAGGTCTTTCATAGTAAAAGTAGTAAAATTTTATAATACCTAGAGTCTATTTGAGAATCCCTGTTTTACAAGGATACGTACCATTTTTTCGCCAAATATCCACTGAACTTCCTATTTTATCATCATTTTTTATATGATTTTATCTCATAAGTAGAGGAGAGTCAGTACTTCTTTGAAACTACTGTCGTTTCCACATGATGGTATCTCCCCGTCGAGTAAAGAGGGTGAGAGTATCACCCATGATGGTCGCACGCACTCGAGTGAGATCGAGAGCATCTTCTACAGGCATGATATCGGTTTGGTCACAGTACCTCATAGTTGCCATAAGCATAGGTCCGATGATGATATTTCCCCGTACTTTGTAGGGTCCAGAGATAGTATTACAGAGTTTACCACTGACCTGATCGCCACTGAAACTGAGTGTTCCAGGATTCGATATGGTTGTTCCATTCAGACTTACAATCATCCAACTGGTATTCGCAATTTCTTTTCGAAGGAGCGTTCGTTTGATTTCCCAAGGACGGATACACTTTCCATAGGTTTCGCTCCAACTATATCCTGCCGAACCAATACAGCTATGAATATCACGATCTCCACCAATTACTGGTGGAGGTGGATCTATGGGTACGGGAGTATCTTCACAGGCCCCTATCGTAATATCAGTCGCTTTGGCGGTACTCGCACTACATCGGTTCGAGAAGGTTTCACGTACTGGATAACAAGGTGCCGCAAAGCACTGAACCTGTACCGATCCACAGACGGGCATATACTCCATTGTGCATGCCATTGAACTCCTGGTAAGAGCATTTGTCACGGTAAGATGGGATGAACTTACCAGAAAGAATGTGAGAATGGAGAAAAATATATATTTCATATCGAGTAAGAAGGAAAGAAATAAATGACTGGCAATAGGGGAATACGAGCTGATCGTATTAGAGTAAGAAGTAAAGTAGTTATCGTCTTATAGTATAGATATGATTCTATCTAAAATATGTGACAAAGAAAGTCTTATTTTCGAAAGAAATGGATGGAAGTTCGGGCAGGAAAATCCCCCCCACCGCGGTTGGGGGGATTTTCCTACATTTACCTCCTCTGCCATATGATGATATTTCCTTCACGAGTATGGAGAGTAAGTATATCGCCCGAGATACTGGCGTGGGACCGAGTCGCATGACGCATTGCATTTTCTACAGCCATGCCGTCATTTTCGCAGTATATTCGAGTAGAGATGAATCTCTGAGTGAAAAGCTTATTTTTGATAGCATGATACGATCCGATGAGTGAGTTACAGATACTAACCTGCATGGTTCGAGTTCCGAAATCAAGCGTTGCAGGTGTCGAGATCATAGTCCCATTCATACTCACGATGGACCAGTTTGTATTTATGAGTCCTTCTCTGAGTGTTTCTGACGGCTGGATCCATGGAGCGCAGACTGGATTCCATCTTTCTGGAAAATTGATATCGAGACACGCGTGGGGATAGTCGTAGTTAGGTGTGGGAGGTACGGTGACGATGGGAATGGTGGGAGGTTGGGTTCCCTCAAGTGGTCCGGTCGAGTAGCAGAGAGTCATCGATACTCCGGTGTATTCGACGAGTCTGCAACCGGTATTCATGAGGACTCAGGTCGAGGCACTTACATTCAGGGAGTTGACAAGGAATGCGAGGGATAGCACTAATCAAAGTATATAGGTTCTCATAAGAAAATGGATTAACAGATAAACTTTCTTTATATAGCCTATACTAGCGAGATACTGTGATAAAGAAAAGACAAAACAGAGACAGTACAAAAAATCCCTCCGAAGTGGAGAGATTATCTTGCATAATCTATATTTCGTCTTCAGTAATAGCCAGATCGTAGTTAAATGATCCACAAATAGTTATGACAGAAATTTTACCTGTATACCCTCATATTCTGAGTTTGAGTGCTATAGCATTTGGAGTGGCTCCTGTAGTGAAGGAGTCGTCGAGAATGAGAATATGCTTATAAAAGTTGAGTTCATCTGGTATCGTCACTTGCAAACTCAGAAATGCATTATGTACCCTCTGCCCTCTATCTCTGATATCTTTTTGTGGCTGGAGCACTTTTCCGAGTGGGGGAACCTTATTCGCAGTGATTTTTGGAAGCTTCAACTGAAGCGTACGCTCGAGCACGTCACGAAATTGAACGGTTCGATTATTCGTAGGAGGCGTAAATATTACACAGTCCACCTTCTCATTTCGTACGTATTCTTGTATAACATCAATATGCTGTTCGATAGCGTGAGTAAGGAGGTATTTATTATTGAGTTTACCATAGTACAGTTCGATAGCCGTACGAGTACGGCCAAATCCATTTTCCAGTATGGAAGGCATAGCGAATAAAAATACATCAAATGCGATGTCGGTAAGTCCTGTTAAGTTCGCTCGAGCGGATTCGGTACCATCGAGAAATCCATGTTTCTTCCTTCGAAATTCTATACTTCCGATAATTTCTAGAAACTCTTGAGCTTTTGATACAATACGATCAGAAAAGTTATGTTTGGGATCGCTACACCAGGCAAGAAATGCATCAAATCCTGTCAAGATAGTATCGTCACTCGCGATATACATACAGTACTTTTCAAATATAGCATCAAAACTTTCTCCTGTTTCTGATTCTCCATAGGTTTCCCTCAGAGCGAAAAGTATTTCTTCTTTCAAAGTATGTACTTGATCTTTATCCCAACCACTCACGGAAGTAGCTATATTGGTACCGACATAGAGCGATTCATGAGGGAAGTATCTCGTTGCTTTTCATTTTCACTGTGTCCGAACTTTCTGAAGAGAAATAAGTATCCGTAGATGACGAAATGCAGATACCCGGCTCATCGTTAGAAGTTCAGCAATTTTTGGCGTTGAAATACCAGGTTGCGCTTTCACCAGCTCCAATATTTTTTCTCAGATGAATACTTTATTGATCATTTCGGTTTCAATGTAACTGAATTGTGTTTCAATGTAACTGAATTATATCCAATAATATCAAAAAAAGCAAAGGAAAAAATCATATAAAATCAAAAGTCTGTCTCTGAAGGAGGAAGGAGTTGAAGAAATATTCATTGACAAAATTTCAAAATCTCCTATATCCAAAAGTATATTATATTCTAATAAACTACTATGGCATCTTGATATTTCTGATGGGACTGATATCCAGTACGAGAACAGAGAAATCCCCAAGCGTATGATCATATACATAGGACCCTAGATGGTACTTTCCTAACTAGCAGTCAGATAGCACGGATGAATATTCGCGCCCTAACAGGAAGGAATGAAGAGACAGGCAGAAATGCCGATACTCTTCTCACAGATGCACTCAAATGACTTGCAAAAAGAAATATGGTTTCAGTGGAAGTACGAACACGCATCGAGACCCTTCTCGTAACTCGATGGGATGAACTCAAATTGGATGCTTCAGCAGAGTGAACGAGACTACTAAAATTCGCAAAAGATAGTATTGGTGTCCAGTCAAATGCCGATAGAGCGGTGAATAGTTATCTTGATCGGCTCGAACAAGCCCTTGATAATCAGGAATAACAATTTTCGAAATCTAAAATCCCTCCGAAGTGGAGAGATTTTACAATATGGGTCCATAGATATCTCTAGAAAAGTTTTTTTATAATCTTTTATATACCCCTGCCTTCACTCGATCCATGGTAGACTCGAGGTCTGGATGAAAAGTAATGGTCTTTCCCCACTCGGTCTTTATACCAATGGCAGGATGGGTATCGAAGGTATAGTGTTTCTTGGCTTCGGCGACATCGTGTAATACCCATCCATTCATTCTTTCTTTCTAGAGGATTGAGAAGCATATAAAGAATCGAAACATCAATCGAGACTTCTTGCATCTTTCCATAGGCATCAATATGATAAATGCTTCACGTGGCATCGAGGAAAAATGTTTCGGTATGATTGCCACCATTTCCAGATCGCTTTATGCCGATAATAATGCCACTGGAATCTCGGCGCTCCCCATAAAAATACGGAATATATTTCGTGTAAATTTCCATCCATGATCCATCTCCATCAGCATAGAGTCGATGAGGAAGCGCGAGACGGATACCATCATAGTTGGGCTTCATGATACGATTGATCAGATAGGGGAGTTCATCCTGACGTTCGGTAGAGATAGTATCCATGAAAAATAAAAGTAAATTTTAGTATTAAGTGCTTTCTATAAGTCAATGAATCCTTTTAGGAATATTAGATTGTGGGTTTGGAGTAATTTGCCCTTTATTGGTATACTCATAACGTTGTTTTTCACGAGTTCTCAGAACTATTTTTGTTACTCATATCATAGGAAAGATAAATCACCGATATCACATCGGATAGAGAAAATTAAGCCTTTCTTTATTTTGGAAAGGATTATTTTTGTTTAGATACTCAGAAAACCATTCAAAATCTCTATCCCCTCAGAGAATAAAATCCTTCATTTCTATTCGCGTTTCACCCGTATTGAAGTTAAAGAAGAAGTCCATAGTACCGTAACCATCACCCTGATAAAACTGTATATTCACTTCACCGTAATATTTCATTTGTTCGTGAATTTTTGCAGCAATTCATCTATGAGACCGATCTCACATACGACGAAACTCAGTAAATCTATCATATGGTTGAAATCAGTTACCCTCATAGTGCTTCATCAGTTGTTGAAACCAATAAAAATTAAAAATCATATTTTTATGGAAGGTTCTCCTATTTCCATCGCCATATCCTGCAAATAACTCGGCAAAGTTTACTAAATCAAGATTCGAAATAAATCATAGTAAATCTACTATCCTTCCTTGTTCCCTAAACACTTCAGAAAATGAGAGAAAAAAAGCTTGTAATGAAATATCATCAGCAAAAAGTTGTTTTATACTATCAAATCACGTCCAGTGAAATAAGCCAGAATCAAGCGCATTTTTATTACATTGTCAGAGAGTCTGAATGACAGCGCCAAAATCTGGATCGACTTTCATTTTTTCCCATCGATGAGAAACCTGAAATGGATCAGAATTAACTCTATAAAAAGGAAGGTCAGATTCTCTTTTATATTCCATAAGCTGACTCCCAGAGGTAACCTGCAAATTCATCCCGCTAGAATTTAAAAAATATCTAGTACATAATACTAAATATTTTTATTTGTCAATACTTACTTCGTCTCCTCTACATCCGCCTCGACACTTCCATCATCATTTTTCTTCTCTTCAGCGGGTTTTTCTTCAGATTGAGCCTTCGAGTAGATCTCGGTACCGATCTTCATCATCACGTCATTGAGCGCTTTCATCTTTTCATCGATGGCTTCCTTCGAAGCGTTCTCATCTTTGATGGTGGTCTTGAGCTCTTCGAGGAGTTCAGTCGCCTTCTTTCCATCATCTTCCTCGTATTTTCCCTTGCTCTCTTCGAGGGTCTTCTCGGTCTGATGGATGGTCGACTCCGCATGATTGCGAGCTTCGACGAGTTCTTTCTTTTTTTTATCAGCTTCACGGTTGGCCTCCGCTTCTTTTATGAGCTTCTCGACCTCAGCATCGCTCATACCAGTTGAACCCTGGATGGTGATCTTCTGCTCCTTCCCGGTTCCCTTATCCTTCGCGGTCACATGGAGGATTCCAGAAGCATCGATATCAAGTATTACTTCGATCTGAGGGATCCCACGAGGGGCTCCGGCAATTCCCGAGAGGATGAATCTTCCGAGGGACTTATTGTCTGCCGCCATCTCACGCTCTCCCTGGAGGATGTGGATTTCGACACTATCTTGGTTGTCCGCGGCGGTCGAGTAGACCTGAGACTTGCTACTTGGGATCGTCGTATTGCGCTCGATCATACGAGTCATCACTCCACCGAGGGTTTCAATACCGAGTGATAGGGGAGTGACATCGAGGAGGAGAACGTCTTTGACATCTCCCTGGAGGACTCCGGCCTGGATCGCGGCACCGAGGGCGACCGCTTCATCAGGATTGACTGATTCGTTCGGCTTCTTCGAGAAGAACTGCTCAACCTTACTCTTGATCATCGGGACGCGAGTCGAACCTCCAACGAGGATGACTTCATGAATTTGCGAAGCCTGAAGCCCTGCATCCTTCATCACCTTACGGCACGGCTCAAGCGATCGCTCGACGAGGTCTCCGATGAGCTCTTCGAATTTTGCTCGGGTGATTTTTACCATGAGGTTACTCGGGACTCCATCGTTCATCGCGATAAATGGTTCATTGATCTCGGTTTCTGAACTCGATGAGAGCTCGATCTTCGCCTTCTCAGCCGCTGATCGTACTCGCTGTACCGCCATCGCGTCTTTGCGGAGGTCGATACCGGTTTCTTTCTGGAACTCCGCCATCACGTATTCGAATATGCGCTGATCGAAGTCGTCTCCACCGAGGTGAGTGTCACCATTGGTGGCGAGTACTTCAAAGGTACCATCGCTTCCGATCTCGAGGATCGAGATATCGAAGGTTCCTCCTCCGAAGTCGTAGACGGCAACTTTTTGATCTTTATTCTTATCGGCTCCGTAGGCAAGGGCTGCAGCGGTCGGCTCATTGATGATGCGTTTTACATCGAGTCCGGCAATCTTTCCGGCATTGATCGTCGCTTGACGTTCCGAGTCATTGAAGTAGGCAGGAACGGTGATGACCGCTTCGGTGATCTTCTGACCGAGGAATTTCTCAGCGTCTCCCTTGAGCTTCTCGAGGACTTTTGCCGAGATTTCTTCTGGACGGACGGGTTTGCCTTCCCATTCGATCATACAACCCCCATCAGAACCCTTCGTAACCTTAAATGGTACATTTTTGAGTTCTTCGGTGACTTCCGAAAACTTCCGACCGATAAATCGCTTTGCCGAGAAGATAGTCCCAGCAGGATTGGTCACGGCCTGACGCTTTGCGGGCATACCGACGATGGTTTCGCCCTTTTTCGACGCGACGATCGATGGAGTCGTACGACCTCCTTCGGTATTCGGGATGATAGTGGCCTGACCTCCTTCCATAAAGGCAACACACGAGTTCGTGGTCCCGAGGTCGATTCCGATGATTTTAGACATAGGTGAAATAATTAAAAATTAAAAATGAAATGAGTATTTGTCATCCCGAGCGTAGGCGATAGCCGAAGTCGAGAGATCTCTCCATTTCGCATTGAGGTGCTCCAGTCGAGATGACATAAACAAACATCTTGTAGGCATTGTATCAGAATTTTTGCTCATGTCAAAAGATTTTAGCACTTTTTTATGTTACGTGCTAATATTGAGAAAACAATAGGTTTTCAAAGGGAAAAGAAGTGGATTTTTGACAAGAAAATCAAATTATGGAATAATACGTATATGCAAGATAATTCAATTGACATCCGAGCTAAAACTATAGAAAAAATTCTTAGGACGTATACGAGTCTTTTTTGACTCAGCGAAACAGATACTGCGATTACCAGAAAGAATCTTGAAACTATGGAAGACTCATGAATCGCAAAGGAAATAGATATCATAGAAAACTTTTCTCGAAACATGGATGTACTGAGTCGAAAAATACTCCAAACCGCAATACAAGAAGATGAAAATGAAGAAAAACAACTTTTACAGGACCATCAAAATTTAATTCTTAATTTTTAGTATATGCCAGGTCTCGAACAATGAGCAGATATTCGTCCCATTATTGAAGTCAAGGACGGAAAACCTCAACTTATAGATAAAAAATTTGAGGAATTTGTCAAAGCAAGAGGTATTAGTAGCCCAGAAACTATAAAGGCACTCATAATAAAAATAAATACTTTGCTTAGTACCTACTCAGTAAGTGGAAAAGAAATTCCAACAAATATACTGAAAGGTGCTGAGTTTCAGATACGACAGGAAATGAATAAAGTCGCACTCGATTCTAATGCACTCAAATGAACACAAGTTGCAAATGATGCACATGGAGAATCGGTAGCTGCTACTTGAAAAAGTGCACCAGTTCTAATCTCAACAATACCAACTGTCGAAACCCGAGATTATACAGTACCAAGACCAGATCCAAAGAGTGCAACCAATATTGCAGCAAGTGGACAAGCTGCACTCTGAGCTCAAAGTCGAATTTTACAAGATAGAGAACGAAGAGCCTGATTATAAATATAAATATGCGTCATTCATTAAATACAGAGATTTTTCAAACTCATCAAAAAAAAGGTCAACCAGATAATTGAACCTTAACAGAATCAGGAGTTATCGAGAAGATTCATACGAAACGAGCCCTTTCCCTCCATGATCTGAAGCAGGACATCGAAAGCGAGTCCTCGAAACTATGAGTAATTCGTGAGGCGAGATTTCGAGAGGCTCACTTTTTCTCCATGCTCAAAGATCTGGATGAGAATGAATGAATTTTCTCTTGCCGAGTCGACATGGCGAGTAAAAAAAACATCGGTGACATTATCGATGATATCATCTGGCTCTATCGACAGAGTGAGTGAGAAGAGCGGGGGAAACATCTTGAAAAGATATTGAAGAGTCAGAACGATGAACCCTATGATCTCGAGATAGAGTATCAAAAAGATCCAATCACTGGAAAGTATCGGATCATATCTATCGTGTGCATTCTCAATATCCCTGAACGAGGTGATGAGATAGAAGTTGCATAGTACTTGCTTTACTTGAGCAAGCTATGGTAGTTGGAAAATGGAGGATTTTCTGAAAAATATTTGACAAGAATGACATATATCCAATAATCACTTCATGAGTGAAAATTTCTGAGACATGTTTGATAGATTTCATCCGAAAGATGGGATAAGTTTTAGGAGTATGTGGAATGAAAAAAGGCAATCAAGACAACCTCAAAAACCAAAGGATATTTTTACATTCCTTGTAGAGCATGATATCTCAATTACTTGAGAAATTATTCGTCATGTGGTACACAAAAGATCAAGAAATTTTCATATGGAAATGTCTCGTCTTGATGATGAGTTCAATGTTCCATGAGAAGTACTCAGAGCTTCCCTTGATATTATTCAAGATCATATTTTTTATAGTCAATGCGAACTGGAGCTTCGAGAACATAATGACCAAGTAGATACTAGAGCGACTCGTCCAGCACTCACAACAGAAGTTTTCAAAAGAATAAAATGAGACGTAGAGGAACATACTCTTACTCAGAACTACAAACAAAATGAGTCCATAAAACTTCTTTCAGAACCACCACTTCTGAGCTGAGCTCGGAAAAATATGAGACAAGGAATGATGCAGATATGGAAACTCGTAGAAAAACAATGGAAGGCAGAAAGAGTAGTTGCTAACGTACCTGTTTGACTTGCCATGATAGATTCTCCCATTGATATCAATCGTTTTATCGAATCTCAGGCTCAGCTTGAAGAGCTACATCCAAATATTGGATGAGATTTAAAATATCCAAATATAGAGCGAAAAATTATTTGAGCCTATTCAAATCCATATATTCCATTTTTACTACTTAAAACATGTGACCACGTAGATTTTATAATATGCATACAGGTATACCCAGCCAAACATATCGTTACTGTTATCGTAAGAAAGCATAAACATGCTGTAGAAAGATGTATTGAATTCCTAAAAAAAACTGATATAAAGTGAGATACAGATCTCCAAGGGATTCAAGAATACTTAGAGTGTCTTTCCATTACCCTTTCCTAATATGAACCTCACCCCTTACCTCTCTCACTCTCCCAAGACGCTCCTCTACTTCTACCCGAAAGATAATACTCCTGGTTGTACCCTCGAGGCACAGGATTTCACCCGTCTCAAAGGGGAATTCGCGAAGCTCGGGATACAGATTATCTGAGTATCGAAAGATTCCGAAGCTTCACATGAGAAATTCACAACGAGCTGCTCCCTCGGTATCGAGCTCATATCGGATACGGATGGATCCCTGCACGAGAAGTTCGGCGTCATCGGTGAGAAGAAAAACTATGGGAAGATTTATGTCGGAGTGATTCGCTCTACGTTTCTTCTCGATAGCGCTGGAACTATTCTACAAGAATGGAGAAATGTAAAGGCCACTGGACATACTGAAAAAGTACTCAACGAATTATCTTTATAGAATATATGAATCTTGTTCCTAAGGAAGAAATACAGAAACGAGCAGCTTCGAGTGCCTTGATAGGGGTACTGCATCCTACGATTGCAATGACAAGAATGAGACTACAGGAACTCATATTGATCAATAATCCTCACCTGAAAAATAATTCGTTTGTGACTTCTCACAAGAAACTTTCAATTCTCCTTACCAGGGCTTTATTCTTTGCGTCTATCGAGTGACTCATGCTATGAATGAGCATGAACTGAGAAAGATTGGAGCCTTCTCAAGAAGAGCCAATCCTCTTTGAGGATGCCTTCTCGATTGATCCGAACGATGAATCCGTCGGGAAGGATTATATTGAAGCTGAAGTATTCGAAGGATATGCGCTTCAAATGTATAAAAGAGGCCAGGATTTCGAAAAATTTAAAGATCAGATCCTTACCCAGTCACAACTTATGGATCAACTGCTCAATCAACAACAATTTGTAGAAAGAGGATTTTCCGGGACCCAGCTTTATTTTCGGAGATTAGATATCTCTCGATCTCAGGCGGGAGATATTCTCCCGGTACTATCTGCAATGCTCTGATAGAGTTCATTACTTCGTCATCATTTCCCAGACACCATCTTCCAGTATTTTTTTTTCCTGGATCAGAGTGAGACAACGCTTGGCCATCATCAGAGAAGGAGGATCGACATGTTTATTTGATTCGAAGAGCTTTCCTGCCTCGAGATAGTGTGCCTGGAAGTAGAGCTCGAGGGCTTGTTCGTAGATGAGGTACTCGGGTTTGAGGAAGCAGGTGTCCATTTTTACTTTCTTGAGGTCAAGTTCTTTTGCCTCCTTGGTACTTATAGGTGAGACTTTTTCACCTTCTGATTTGGTGAACCGATTCGGATTCATGGAATATCGATCTTCATCTGTGAGCGTCCCACATATAGTATCTTTCTCGGATAGGAGTTCATAGATAGTGATAGGTTCAGTTTTGCCTTTCACCCGAAGTCGGTCGAGCTTGCGAAAGAGGAAATAATCTTTTGATTTTTGGTAAATAGTTTCAGATACGGTAATGTGTGTGAGATACTCTTTTCCAGCTGATTCGAGTCGTGATGCGAGATTGACCGTGTCGCCGAGGGCCGTGTAGTTGAATCGGTCGATAGAACCGATATTGCCGATCATGACTTCGCCACTCGCCATACCGATGCGGAAATCGATCGGTTTGATCCCACTTTTGAGGAGGTTTCCATTGAATGGAGAGAGATTTGTACGCATCTCGAGTGCAGCACGACACGCTTTGATCGTATGATCTTCGACTGGGAGGGGAGCTCAGAAAAACCCCATAATGGCATCTCCTATGTATTTGTCGAGGGTTCCCTGGTTTTTGATGAGGATATCGGTCATCGTTGAGAGGTAGTTTGACATCAGTCGGAAGAGCTCTTTCGTCTCGAGTGATTCAGAAATAGTAGTAAATCCAGCAATATCTGAGAAAAAAACAGTGACATCTTTCTTTTCTCCTCAGAGCTCGACAGGGTTGTCGCTCGTAGCAATCTTTTTCACGATGACAGGATCGATATAGTGAGAAAATGCTGACTGGATGAGGTGTTTTTCTCGGTCGACGATAAAGAACTTATAGATGAAGGTAATCGGATAGGTGAGAACACTGCCTGCAGAGAGAATAGGGAAAATATTTATCACTAAACCCTCCGTTCCATAGAGCCATCGTCCCATAAAGATAGTGAGATAGAAGGCTATAAATACGGTGAACGGAGTGAGAATCGAAGGCATCAGGAGATAGCAAAATGCCATTATGAGGATGATCACTACGGTCAAGCTGATCGTGATACGAACGTCTAACTCGTATGGTATTCGACCTTGTATCAAACCATCGAGCATATGGGCGTGTATTTCGACACCATCCATTTTTGTATCGCTCACGGGTGATGTTATCTCATCATGGATGATGGTTCCACTTTCCCCGACGAGTACGACTTTTCCACTAAAGGCATCTATAAGATCACGATCAGAAGCCATAGCTACTTCAAGAAGCGTCATACCTGTATAGGATCCAGGTTTTCCAAAAAAAGGATTGAGAACAAACTCGTGAACGCGATGTCCCGGAGGCTCGATCCCACCGATTTTCTTATAGAGAGCGAGGGGAAAGGTATCTATGATATGTTCAGGTTTCCAGCTTGCATATGGCTTATCGCGGATATCGACTTTCCACATACGTTTATCGACGTCTACGTCTACTATCCCCCACGTCACATCACTATAGAGGGAACGAGGAACTCCAGAGCAGTTCGTGTAGATTTTATTGGTTCCTATGGCCTCATCTGTAATACAATTTGATGACTTACTATCGTTCGATTCGGCTGCAATAACGATATTTCCAGACTCGAGTTTATCTTTGAATAATTCTTCATTTGAATCTCTATTTTCGAAAATAATATCGAATCCTATGGCTGTAGCCCCTGCTTTTTGGAGTCGTTCTATGAGTTTTACATATTCGTACTTCGGAATACTGAGAAATTTTTGATTTCCTTTTGCTTGTATCGCATTGATACTATCTGTATCGATACGGACGATGGCGATATTCGAACTTGGGGTAAAGTGAAACTGGTAAACACTGTTTTGAAGTACGGCATCTTTATATATGAAAAAATGGGTTGCGGCGGTAAAGAAGTCAGGGATTCGACTGAGTATCCCTATGAAAAAGAGCGTAATCAGCGTGATGAAGAAAATATGTTTGAGATTTCTGAAAAATTGCATAAAATCATTGTATCATATAGTGTGCTGAAATACAAAAAAACAGGTTAAGAGTTCGAATAGGGGAGAGCTCTTGTCGACGAAATGGTAAGAAATCTGCTAGAACAGAGGTCCAATGAACAACTATACAAATCTTATTTTCGATTCCTAACTTTTTTCTTATGCCTTCATCGAGCTTTGTTCGAGGATTCTTGACGGGGATACTGACGCTTGGGATACTTTTTTCCGCGAGCCTTTATGCCGCCGGAAATGGCGGTGTTTTCGGGGATCTCCTCAATATGATCCTCACGGGTAATAAAAACGGGGCCAATGGTGTGACCTGGGAGACGGCAACGGGGGGAACGGTTTACAACGCTTCTAATCTCGGAGGTTCAGGTGCTTCATCGTTTCAGAGAGGAAAACCAAGTCAAGCCTGTCCTGCTACGCAATGTATCTATGGGATAAATGCTGCGGGAACGGTAATGTGTCGTTAGGATATCACTTTTCTTACTCTTTTTCTTATGCGACGTTACGCTTTGCTTTTCGGACTTTTTATCCTCGCGTGTGTTGGTACCTATGCCAAATTTTCTATGTCGTATGTCGCGGATACAGTCATGCCGCGCGTCCCAAGATATCAAGTAGGAACTCTCGGATACCTCTTCGAGAAGATACTTGGTGTCGGAGCGATTGATTTTGACTCGAATACCGGCCTCGTCGTCAATACTTCCCATCTGGGAGGACGAACGAGGGATGAGTACTTGAAGGCCTGATCTCCGACTTGTGGAGTGTGAGAAGCGTGGACTGCTATCGACACCTCTGGAGTCGCTATATGTAGTCCCGTAGGAGCACCTGCGAGCCTTGCGATGATCGGGAATGCAGGGGTATTTTCTGGAGTAGTCAATATCTACCGAGCTAATCAAGCCCTCCCTATAGCCATGACTCCAGGGATGAGTATCATGGACGGTGATATCGTCCAGACAGCATCGTGAGGGAGTGCTGAGATTATCTTTACGGATGATAGCGTGATTCGACTGAGTTCTGATTCGACTCTGTCTCTCAATATAGGATCGAATCTCGGCGAGGGACAGATTGCACAGATCATCCTCCAAAATGGAAATCTCTGGGGACGCATCCTCTCACAAACAGGAGTCTACAATATCGGAACCGATGATATCGTAGCCGCGGTACGGGGAACCTCCCTGGCTCTCACCAAAACGTGAGTATCTTTTGCTCGAGCAATGTTCACCTACAACTCGAGTACATCGAGTGGTTGGTCTATCAATAAAGTGATCCCTTCAGAACGAACTCCTCCTATGACGACCCTGACAGTCGTCGATTCGAGCCTCGGACTTCGAAGAGGGGTGGTACAGATTGATTGTCTCAGAGATAGCACCGCAGTATCTATGGATGTAGAGCAAAAATTCGTAACAGATGGGAAATGTAATGGCCAGTCTCCCACTACAGCGACGGCAGCTACCCTCTATGCCTCGACGGATGACTGGATAAAAAAGAATACGATGAAAGATATAGACTACCTAGGGAATCTCCTCTATGTATCAGGAACGATAGGACCAGATGGAAATCCTACTGGGCGTACAAATACCCTAACGGGAGGTACGGAGAAACAAGATAAAATCCAGGCAGAATTCCAAGCATCTACACCGGTTCCAGGACCGGAGACAGCCAATCTTTGCCCTTCGAGTGATGAATGGAACGCAAAATATGGAGGATGTGTCCCGCGCCGTATGATCGCCTTCGCTGATTATAGGAATGGAAACCTCAATTTCAGATACAAAGATAATACGAAGCCAGATATACCTGGTATAAACAGTGGCGGTATGATTATCTTTGATCCGCAAAATAGAAGAAATGGAATATATCTCACGGGTGCTACGGCTATAAAGTATAATCCAATTAACATCCTATCATGATTTTCTTTAAGAGAAGATCCTAAAAATATAATTATTGAATTAGTCGATCCTATTAAACCTTCCGGTGATCAGTATCTTTTGACATTTAATGTTACTGCATTCAGAGCATATTATGATTGATTATCTCCATATTGTAAAGTTTTGACTTCAATTATTAGTGACTGTCCTGTACAACTTGTATGAATGAATAGATATAAAATTCCACTTACTGAGGGTTTGTGGGGTTTAACTAACCTAGATTTTTGAAACTATTTCCCAGCTGCTTCTAGATACTCACTCAGAAATACTATAAGAACTATTTTTTTGACAGAATAATATCTTTCGATATATTTATTTTACTTTTTACTTAAGAGTCTCATTATAATCAAACTTTTTATTTATATATCTTATGGAATCAACTCGTTTCACGAATCCTATAAACTCTGCATTAGCGGGTACAACTCTAGCCCTATCATCCCTGAGTCAGGCTGAGGCTACTCCAGTTCCGTATATCGAATCAGAGAGACTTATAATTTCTTGTAATAAAACACTCATGAGTATAGCAGACAGTTGTTCTGATGCAACATTTGAATCTGTACTAGGTTCAACTTGGATACTTTCAGGAAGATTCTCTGAAGATAGGGGAGATGGAGCGAGAACCTTTACAGCTCAGATGGGGGATGATTTTTATAGTATTTCTTCTATACGGAATCTAAACTCATCTACAGCCCTGATAAATCCTGGGAATGGAAATACCAGTGAATATGTTGCTGATATTTATCCAGGAAGTTTTAGTTATGATATATATGCAGCTGATGCAGATTTTAATCCAAAACCACCATTTCATCTAAACTATGATTCTTCTATTGCCCCAGCAGTTCCAGAACCTAATAGTCTAGCCCTTTTGTGAATATGATTACTTTGACTAGCAGCAGCAACAACCCGTCGTAGAGTTGGAAAGATAGTTCCTGGAACATGAGGAACTCAGACCTATGATACTGATTCAAATACCCTGACAATAGCTCAATAGAAATAATATCAATCTGAAAACTGCCAAGAATGGCAGTTTTTTTGGTTTTATACGTGAAATAGGTTACTATTTCTCAGTCCTCAGTCCGGGTGGTGGATCACGAAGGACAGCCGGATCATAGTCGATGATAAGGGACGAGCCTGGATACTGATGTGCGACGGGATCATCAGCCATGAGAAGGGGGCGCTCGGATTCAGTAGCCTCGTGGTAGCCATTTCGGAAAAACTCGAGATCATAGAGGGGAGCGCTTGCGAGGGTACAGTTCATGATCAGGGCAGGACACCATCCTCATCCTACTGTATTCTGCGTCATGACCGATCCATGAATATAGAGTTGATTTTTCTTGAGGGATCGATCATAGGGAGTTATCGTGTCACCAACCTTGGTCCCTGAGATAAGAGCTCGATCCGACATGAGCGATGCTGATATATCTCGAACCTGACTCTCGATGATGATATTTCCTCCACTTCCATTCGAATCTGCAAGTGCTATGATAGCTCTCGGTTCCAGGTTCGAACCGGTGAGACTCTCGGTGATGATCACATCACTTCCGACGACGATGATACCCCGTTTTGCATTCATCAGTGTGTGGTCGATCCAGACATCACTACCAGTGTTGAACACTATGTAGTCAGTATCATCATACTTGGTGCGAGATCTCGAAAGAAGCACCGAGTTTTTTCGGAGGAGATTGAGTATATTGGCTACGGCTTCACTTGTCGTAGAAAGGGAAGATCCTGTATAGGTAGAGATCGAAGTTTTCCCCATATTCCCGGTAAATTTTATATTCGGAGGGATTGTGACCTCGCTTTCACTCAGGTTGAGGGTATCTCCATAGTAAGCGATGGTTTCTGAACCTATTTTATAGGTATATACAGGAGTGAACCATGCTATGTCTCTGAGTGCGGGGAGGACGGATACGAGGTTCCATTTTTTTGTGAAATTGCCGACGACGAGTGGTTCGCCTCCGACCGTGGGATAGATGAATCCATCGAGTCAGGATTCCCATGCGCAGTCTCATAGATAAGTAGACTCTCCATAAAAGGCACTACAAGGCCAGGTATCTACCGGTTCAAAGTGATACGAACTATTGGCTCATACTCCTGAACCCACGGATAATCCATGGATGATACGAGACGTAATAGGGAGGATAGAACTCGCTTCTTGCGCAATTTCTCCATCTATAGTCGTAGGATAGGAAACTATGAGTGAATCTATAGTGAGCTTTGGCAGAGTATAAATGGGTCGAAAAGTTGTTTTTATCGGGAGAGCAAGGAGCGATCACGAGTGGATTTCGAGGGAGCCACTGAGAAAACTGTAGTCGATAGAGGTGATAGTGAAGATATTTTTTGCATTGGTCGGGGCGATCGAACCTATAGAAAGTGTAGGATTTGATCCGAGGGTTGACCAGTTGAGGATATTGAGGGAGGGATTACTATTGAATACTACGGGACTTGCCGCGAGATCCGCGATGGTATCACAGATATTCATATTTTCAGAAATATCACTATCATCGAGGATCTGACACTTCTTGACCGTATTGATGGTCGAGACTTTGAGCTTGAGGGTATGAGTACTGTCGGTCATTATAGCATTTCCATACGTATCCCTGAGCGCGAGCTCGAGATCCAGGGAGTCCACGCCATCACTGAGAGCTGAGATTTTTTTGGGAGGAACGGCGAGTCCTCCAGAAAAATATGTAGCTTTCAAATTTCCTTTCCCATCAGGACAAATCGATATGAGAGGGCTTACTTCATTGGTACAGTAGTTGGAAAGATTTGTTACAGTAGCTCCATAGAGGGTTTTACTCATTTTTCCTGGGAATACCTCCATCGGTGTCACATCCGTCGTGGTACTTCCGCTCGGATCAGTGATGGTATAGTTGTATTTCCCTGCGATCGTAGTATCGGCTCCTTCGAAAGTACCATTGGCGCTTGTCAGTACTTGAGTATATATATTCGCATTGGTCGGCGCAAACGTGATCTTCCAGCCATCCAGAGTGAATCCATACCCCACTGCTCCAGAAATGCTCAGAGTGGCGCTATGAGATGCGATGAGCTGATCCATATCCTGGAATAGGGCTTTTCGAAGGGGAAGGTAGATCCCATCGAGTTTTACCGTACCGACTCCTGCGTTCCAAGCAGATCCCGAAAGTACTCAGAGACTTGGTATATATTCGACCCTACCACTCGAAGTGCCGAATTGGAGGTATCAGACATTTTCTCCCCATCAAGTACCTGTGAGAGTACACTTGGAAGTAAGGGAATTGAGGGATTGGATTCCACAATCGAGTTTTACCGTTTCACTCCCAGTCTGGAAGGTGAACCATCCGACTCCATCACTATAAAATCCTCCTGTAAACGTTTTGGTGCTGGTGTCGACCCTCGGACTCAGAGACGCTATATCCTCAGTATAGGCACTCATATCAAACCTTACAGTTCCTACCATACTATTTCCCTCGACGGTTCCGGTCATAGATATCATCGCTGCAGGGACATATGCACCATATCCCATAGTACTCCAACACATTCATAAGAGGAAGAAGAGAAAACTGGTGAAGTAATAAAAACGGCACATAGGGGGAGGAGGATAGATTTGTATCTACTGAGGAGACGTCGGTTCTACTTCAGTGCCAGAACTACTGAGGGGTGGAGTATCCAGTATCATTTTCTGACAGGCACTGATCGATCCGGTTGCGAAAAGATTTTTACAGAGAAGGGTATCTTTGGTGGTATGTATCTTCTCAAGTAGTATCGTATCGTGGCACTGGCGAGAGAGTTTCGTATCCGTGATTTTTATACAGAGATCAATATCATGAGATGAGAGTACCATTTTGTAGATATTGATCATACTACTTCTCATGAGCTGTTTTTCACAGAGGGATTTCTTTTTTTCATCATCTATCGAACGGCAGAGATCATTATTTTCCTCCGTAAGGGAAAGCTTGAGGCGTATAGTATCTTGACAGAGCGAAAGGATTTCATTATCGTAAATATTTTTACAAAGGGTGATATCTTCGGTCTTGATAGCAAGTTCATAGATACGACCATCTTTTTGTTTCTGGAACTCACGGACACACGCTTCCTTGGCCGTTCCCATGAGGGTATCACAACTTGTTTCTGTGAGAGTTCCACTTGAAGTCATATTTCGGTATAAAATCTGAGAAACTTCCTCAATACAGGTATTTTTTCTATCGGAATCTATGATTCTTTCACAGAGTTTGGCATCCCCTACGGAGAGGGAAAGTGTATAAAATACTTCATCTTCGCACTTTTGTACTATAGTCGTCCCGATGAGGGTTTCACAGGTAGCAGGATTATTGGTAGTGACAGCTTTCCTGATCGTGAACTGGTCCCGGCAGTCGGTTGCGAGAACGGTATCAGTTATCGATGAACAAAGTCGTATATTATCCCCCTTTTGAGCCAGATTATAAAACATACTTTCTGTTTCTTTTTTCTGCTCCATATCCTGTACTTGCTTGAGATAAGCCTCTTCTCGCGTAAGTGCCTTCCCGGTGGCACTTGCGTGAACCGGCTGGAGATTCTCGATATTCTCTCCAAACGTCGGATACAGAATCACACCTATAAGACCCGAAATTCCCACAAAAAGTAAGGCAATAAGAATATACTTATGCATAAAAAGTATGACAGATACTCTCATAGTAACACGATCTTCAGTGAAATGCAAAAAAGTGCTTACTTTTCTGTCTTTTTTTGAAGTGAGAAAATTTTAACGATTGTTTTGCATTTTTTGTCCATTTTCGTAGGATTCATGTATACAATTTTTTCTATGACTCCATCTCTTTCTCGCCAGGAATTTACTGATAAGGTTCAGGAATATATAAAACGTATCAACGAAATCGCCGAACAACAAGGACACTCGGTGATGATGGCGTACTATATCGCTGGGACGGAAACCGATCCGGATGACTTTATCATCGATTGGCGCAATATGAGTCTCAATGATAATATCTATGCTCTTTCTCGATGGAATCAGGATATCATGAACAATTTCGACGAAGAGGAAGATGGTGATCGGTGGGGAAAAGGAGGAGGGGAATATACAGCGTAATATCATAATGATACAGGTTTCTGTTTTCAAAATAGGAAGTTTAAATCATCGTTTTTATATTTGACAAAATAAGTAAATTTTCAATAATACTTAGAACAAGTTATGTCAAATACGCAATCTTCACCTAAACCAACCAATCTAGAAAAATGTTGAACTGTCGATTTGAGAGATCAATATGAATTCCTTCCTGGAGGAGGTTTTATTGTTGATTTAAGGACTCAGAAATCTCAAGAAGTTGAACAAGTTCTAACCCAGTCACCCGCAGGGGAGTCACTTAAGTTGATTTCTCAAATGGTGCATGAAATTGAATCGCCAGAAGATAGGGCTCAGTTCAACCAAGGATTTTCAGTGGTAATCCAACACATTCGTGAGATTCCACTCGATATCCTTGAGGAGAATATTTTATGATTTGTCGATAAATGATTCCTTGAGGAATCACTTATATTCTTAGAATACTTATTATCCCAAAGACTAACGCCTTTTTCGAGACTTATCGAACAAATAATTGTTCTTTATTCCGAGTGGGAGAAAAGACATAAAGGTGATGCATTTATTGAAGTTAAAAAAAATTTTACTACAAAATTAGATATTCTTATTCGTATTTGAGAGTCATCAAAACTCATAACTATATGAGAGAAGAAAAGAATCCGATGACTTTACTATGAGTATATTATTAAAGATATTGATGCTGCAGGAGAGGAATATTGTGCCTGAATTGAAGAGACCGATGGTTGATGTTGTTTTCAGTATGGATCGATATTTGCCAGAGATGGCGACACAAAAAAAGCTAACGTTTATTATACTATTGGATGGACAGAATGTGCCAATACTGATTGCCTTCTGGGACTTTACGGTATAGCTATTCAGGATGACAATCATCTTAAAGTCGCCCAATTTTGACAAATAATTCGTCATTTCTGACTCCATCAGAATCTTAATTCCGATCCACTTAGGTTTCTCTGTAACTCAAACACTTCCCTTGAAACACTTTATGCAGTATTCGAGTCGTATCCTCAGTTTACAAGAGAATGACTAAAAAATCTGAGAACTATTCTTGAGAAGAAGAAGTTACAGCTCTCTCATGATATTGAGCTCCTGGATGAAGAATCTTCAAACTGAAGATCGATTACATACCAGAGATTAGATATAATGGTTTTTGAGATGATCGCATTTTGAGATCTAGAAACAATAAAAGAGGTAACAGAAACACTTTCTCTCTGACATTTCAAAGATCCACAGAATTACTTGCAGTTTTTATTTCGTTGGCTTGAATCTACGCCAAGTGGTTCCCTTCAGAAGCAAAGCCTTGATTTACCAGTGTGGTCTGATTCTATCGATAATCTTTCGAGTGAATCGGGACAATTACAGAATACTCTCTCAAGAGAGAGAAATCTCTGAACGGTAGAAACATTTTGAAAATCAGCAATAATGACTTATTTACGGATAATACGAGCAGCTTCTCTGACTTTGGTTGAAGGAGATCATTCCGTAGAGATTCTAAGAGTATTTTTAGATTCACTTTGAGTACTTCGTAGAATAGGATACTGACATCTTGAGGAGATTGATTTTCTTGAAGAAGAACTCAAAAGACAAAGAGATTCTATTGTTCAAGCTGAACATATTCGGTCAGACTGGAGCGATGAACTCTTTGATTCTTATAAAAAATATAAAAAATATGTAGATGATAACTGGAATACGCGCACCCGAGCGAATATGGTAATTGAGGTGCTCACAGGAAAAAAGGATATTAAATCCATCAAAGATCCATTTTTTTCTATATATATTCTCTCTGAAATTCTCTGCTTTTCGCCAGAAAATATGAACTTATTAAATGATATAATTGATTATATCTATACACTAGATCTTAAACCATGAGATTGTATATTTATTTGATGAATATTATCTCGTATGCCATTTTATGAAGAAGCATCTCTTGACTTTCTTGTTGATGCAGACGTGGTGGATATTTGAGTGCTCGAATCTCTCAGTATTGCGTACCGTGCTTTTAAGGAGTCAAAAGATGATATCAATGAAGAAAGCATTTTTGATACAATTGAAAATGAATTTGAAGATAAATTTCTGGCGACGACAAGATCAAGTACATTGCTAGATCATGTCAGAAAGCTCTATTTCCGAATGAAGAGAAGAGAACCAGAAAATAGGAATGCACTTTGAGTTCTATCCTTTCTGATGTGATTAGTATCTGAAAAGCGTGGTACATATGCACCAGATTGGAAATTCAATCCTAATCTAAACTTAGAACAAGATACTATATCTTCTATGATTCCATGAGATAAACAAGCTGAAATGTGAAAACGAGACCCGTCGAACCCAATACTTGCAGAAAAATTTTATAGATTATCAGCGGATTACTGATATTTGCCAGCACAAGAAATGCTTGCTGCAACGTATAAGGATAAGAATAAGATCGATGAATCCAGAAGATATACTGAATTATCAAATGCCCAGTCTGGTTATACTACCTGGGCTGTAAATAATTTTAGTTATGAATTATCGCAGGGGTTTACTACCAAAGCATTTGAGCATATTCGGTTTGCAAGGCTCGATGATGAACAAAGAGCGAATGAACTTAGTCTTGAGCACTGTATTCTTTGAGACGTAAGAGGTCGAACGGTTGGCCTAAAATATCTTATGTGACACCCACAGTTTCTCAGTTGTATCTCCTCTGAAGCCAGACGTAAGTATATACAGCATGCAAAATATCTTTTAGAACATCTTCAAGATAAGGATAAAGATGCCTGGACGCTTGATGACCTGATACTTATGCTTGATATTTTGCGGTTTCAATACGATTCATTAACCGAAGAATTTTGATATTTACAAGGCGATGAACTTGATCGCATCACCGCAGAAAGAGCATATAATTACTGGTCACAGATAGTTATCTCATATAAGATAGGTTGACCTCCTAGATCTAAAAAATGAATAAAAAAAGATATTTTCTCTACACACGGTAGGAGGGCTATCCTTTATCATCTCGATAATTTCTTTCGAAGAGATAATGAAGACCAACGTGAAGAAGAAAATCATGATTCTCCAGGCATCGCCAAGATGAATGATATTTATGGCGATAGGAGAGATCTTTGACTCTCTGCTATGAGTTTTAGTGAATATTCACGGGAAGTAGAAGATGTACTCGAAACTACGATTGGTATTACCTGAGTCGAGTTTTTAGAATCAGTAAGTAGTACATCAATGGCTATGCTTGAGGTCAAAGATTTAATTGCAATATTTCTTTCTCGTTTAGGTAACTCTCCTATAGAAATAGCGAGAGGTATATGAATCGAGGGGCTTTCCTGAGATGAACTACTTAATGTATTATTAGCGAGAGAGGAAGCATTGAGGTCAAGCATTCACTAGTACTGCTCCCAATAGATTACTTCCTTGGCAATTCCGAGGGAGGTGAGTTTATTTCGAGCACTCTCCACCATCGCGGGGGAGCCACAGATATAGAACTCTTGGTATTCGCGAATATTCGCTTCAGTAATCCATTCGGTGACGTAGCCAGTTACAGTTGCTGGTTTTGTGTTTCCTATTTCCAGTTTGGTGTTTTCTGATTCGAGGGGGAGATTTTCAGGGCGGGAGAGGTATTGGGTGTATTCAAATCACTGCATCTTCACTGTCATGTTCAGGAGTTCATCCTTGTAGAACATATCTCGTTCACTGCGCACTCAGAAATGAAATATTATTCGTGGTATGAATCCACCCCATCCATTTTGTTCGAGCGAGCGTTCAGAAAGCTTCTGACACTCGAGTATCTGGCAGTAGAGGGGGGCGAAACCGGTTCCTGTCCCGATGAAACATTTATTCACTTGCGTATTTTTGAGGACGAAGTGCCCGAGCGGGATCATCCCACTCAGCATGCTTCCGATAGGTGCATCACAAATGAGGGGACTCCCTCGTCCATCTGCGATTCTCTTGATGACGAGAGTAAAAGTAGAAGGATCTGATTCTTCTGTTCCCGCATTACTCGATGAAAAACTGACAGAAGCTATAGAATAAGCCCTGTTGAGTCCTGGAGCGAGCTGAAACAGGACATACTGACCAGGTTTTGGAGGTTCTTTTTCGAGATCCGGACACGTATAGATCAGTTCGAAGACATCGTGAGTGAGGGGCTTCTTGGCTATGAGGGTGAAAGTAGTTCGGAGCATAGGTTTTGGAAGGTATGAACGAGGGGAAGATAGAGACGGTAGAAAAGGTAGGAACGATGGAATGAGAGAAGGTAGATGAGCTAGTTCATAAGTAGATTTGGCAGGTTTTTGTCATTCTGACCGAAATGAAGTGAAATGAAATGAAGGAATCCCTTTTCGATTATCTAGAAGCTGCTATTAGAATAAAGGGATCCCTCGAGTACCTCGGGATGACAGCCGTTTTGTCATTCTGACCGAAATGAAGTGAAGTGAAGTGAAGTGGAGGAATCTCTTTTTAGTCATTTCGCTTCGTATTTAGGAAGATAGAGATAGATTCCGGGTCAAGCCCGGAATGACAGATCTATTAACCCATACTTACCAGAGTTTTGTTTACCTTAAAAAATCCCCTTGATTATCAGGGGATTTATGTTTTTTTCAAGTGGAAATTAGGCAGCTTTTTTCAGAGGTGGTACTATTTCCTCGATTTCTCATGTGGGTAGATTTCTTGGTATGGTTTGATTTGTACTGGACTGATCAGTAGAACTTATAACTACTTCGTTGACTCATCTTTTAGCTTGAGCGAGGATACTCATTATTGATTCTGGATTTGGATGATGACCCGTAATCTCCAAAATATACTCCCTTATAGCTAGAAATATAGGGGTATTCTGCATTCATTTATTTGCAACCTGTTGAGCTAAGGATGTAAAATTTGAACTTTCCTGAGGCATATAAGTAATATGTTCTTATTTTAACATATTACTGCTTAAGTGCAAATAATTTTATTTTTTCATCACGGCACGTACCGCGGTTTCGATTTCTTTATAGAGATCTTTGTTTTCTTTGAGGTACTTGATCGAGTTGTCTCGTCCTTGTCCGAGCTTCGTTTCACCGAAGGAGTAGAAGGCTCCTGATTTTTTGATGACTCACTTGTCACTTCCGATATCGATGACTTCTCAGGCGAGAGAGATTCCTTCCGCGAACATGATATCCATCTCGACTTCACGGAACGGAGCGGCGATTTTATTCTTTACGATCTTGACCTTGACTCGATTTCCCATCGCTTCTTTATCATCCCCAGTCCCGACTTCGATCTTTTCCTTCCGTCTGATATCGAGTCGTTGAGAAGCGTAGAACTTGAGGGCATTTCCTCCCGTCGTGGTCTCGGGACTTCCGAACATCACTCCGATCTTCATACGAATCTGGTTGATGAAGATGACCGTAGAGTTTGATTTGTTGATGACTCCGGTTACCTTTCGAAGCGCCTGGGACATAAGTCGAGCCTGCAGCCCCATGAAGGAGTCTCCCATATTCCCCTCGATTTCTGCTTTTGGGGTGAGCGCAGCGACTGAGTCTACTACGATGAGGTCTACGGCTCCCGAGCGTACGAGGGCGTCGACGATTTCGAGTGCTTGTTCTCCATAGTCCGGCTGTGAAATGATGAGTTCTTCGATATTGACCCCGATCTTTCGGGCATACTCTGGATCGAGTGCGTGTTCAGCATCGACGAAGGCAGCAGTTCCGCCGGTTTTCTGGACTTCGGCGATCGCGTGGAGTGCGAGGGTGGTCTTCCCTGAAGATTCTGGTCCATAGATTTCGACGATACGACCCTTCGCATATCCACCACCGAGCGCATCATCGAGGGCAATCGAGCCTGAACCAAATGTTTCGACATTGAGGTGAGTTTTCTCACCGAGTTTCATGATCGACCCAGCACCGAATTGTTTTTCGATCTGGGCGAGGGCAGTGGCAAGGGCTTCCTTGCGGTTATCAGTAGTCATAAATAGAAGGGTTAGAAATTAGATATGAGGTTAGAAAGAGCAAATTTATCTGAATAATGAAAATCCAGAACTTTTGGTATTTCTCTTGCGAGTTATCTTTCGGGAGCGAGAAATCATATGCGTCGGATGGGTCTTCGTAGTCACTGAGAGGATAAGAGTCATAAGGAAAAAGTTAATATTATTATAGTTGATTGATCTAGAAGAGATTTCCTGGAAAACTCCGCACAAAGATACCCTGGATCATCACGTTTCCATCCGAATCATCGAGGATAATCGGCTTATGCCGAGGGTTGTCTGAGTGGGGGAGGAGGTAGGTGGTTTCTCCTTCTCGCCGGAATTCCTTGAGCGTTGCTTCATCGTTGATGAGGGCGACGACGATTTTCTCATTTTCTGGTATACTCGTCTGTCTGATGAGGACAAGGTCTCCTGAGTTGATTCATTTCTGATTCATAGAGTCTCACTGCGCTCGGAGGAAGAAGTATTTTTCTACCGGGGAGAGGAGCTTGGTCGAGACGGGGATCTCAGTTTCGATATTTTCCTCGGCGAATATCGGCATCCCGCACGCAATACTTCCGATGAGTGGAACTCCCTGGACCTCATAACTATCAGTCGTATAGTTCGGAGAAATCTGGAGCTTATCCTGAGAGTCTTTGTAGAGCCAGCCCTTTTCGATGATTGAATCGAGGAGGACTGATATTGATCGAGGAGAAGCGTATCCGAGATCAGCTTGTATACCACGGATCGTGATTTTCTGTCCTCGTGAGAGGTATTCTCTGATTTTTTGGAAGACGAGTTGTTCCTTGTTGGTGATTTTTTCCATAAATGTAAACATACAAAGTATACAAGAAAGTATATATGTATACATTTTGAATGCAAATAAATATATCTAGACAATTTCTCTAGATATAAAATTATTTATCTTTAAATCGATCATTCTTTTTTATTGATCAAGACTTAGTCAGTTCATTTGGGTAGGTATTTCTGGAGGTGTTCATATGTATAGTGACCACTCACATTACGGTGAAGAGCAAAAAGAACGACATCTCTTAAATATTCAATTTCTTCAGTGGATTCTCATTCTCTAAGAGAAGTCTCTAGTTTTCCGATCAGAAATGTTATATTGGGATCTTTTGGAAAAGTATCTTTTATTGTTCTATAGAACTGCAGTGTTGTTTCTCAGAGTAACTGGAGAAGTTCTCTGGAGAAAACAAATCCAACTTCTTTGACAGGGTGAATTTTTCTCAACTCTCTATAGATTTCATCCGGCTTATCCATACTATTATATTAGTGCTTTCTATCATAAACTGCCTTCATACTTGCGGTAGTTCCGATAGAAATATTTGGACCTTTGCAGACGGGGCATTGATAGAGGTATTCACGCATTTTTTTCCCGATTTTTTGTGGAGGGAGCTGGATGGCAGCGACGGGTTTACGACAGTCTTTACAGTAAAATCCTATTTCTCCTCGTTCGGGTTCGAAGGTGATTTCTCTCTTTTTTCCGAAGGCAGGAACATTGGTCAGGTCGAGGTATGAGGTAGTCATAGAGGGTAGAAAATGATTATCACTATTATAGAAAAGTTTGTTTTTTTGTAAAATAGAAGTGTGTATTGATGATAGAAACGATGGAAAGATAGGGACGGTAGAAACGATAGAGAAGATGGAGAGATAGAGACGGTAGAAATGAAGAGCAGGTAGAAAAGTAGAAAAGTAGAAAGGTAGATATGGCGGGGAAAATAAAAGCTAAAAACTAAGAAATAAAAGTTAATAGACTGAAAATGAGTAATGAGTATTTAGTAGCTGTAAACAGTAATCACAAAACCAGAGATACCAAACTGACAACGCTAAACTGAAAACCCTAAACCGTAATCTCTAAACTTAAAATCCTCCTTTTCTTGAACACATTTTTTATAGATTCGTGACTCTATAAGAGACTCTATGAATTGAGAAATACCTTTTGGAAGCCACTCTGAGCAAAGATAATTTCTTTTTGCATTCTATACTATTATCCATAGAATATGTAAGTCGAATGAGCGTTTCCTTTTTGTCCCCATAGGTCTAAAGAGCGAGTAACTTGTCGGCTTTTATTTTCTTTCTCTTTGTACGTATGAGTACCAAAAGATTATTCGTCGGGAATCTCCCGTTCCGTCTTGAAGAAGATGGACTTGCAGAACTTTTCGCCGAAGTCGCACCTGTAGAGAGTGTTATCATCCCTACTGACCGTGAAACTGGTCGTAAAAAAGGTTTTGCCTTTGTTGATGTTCAAGAATCAGATATGGAAGCAATTATTGCTGCTATGAATGGGAAGGAAGTCATGGGACGACCTATCGTCGTCAACGAGGCTCGTCCTCGCGAAGAGCGCCCACCAGCAGCTCGCCGTGAGTGGAACTAACCGTTCTCTTTCGAAATCCTCCAGAAATGGGGGATTTTTTTACAAGTTGAATTCTGAACCGTGTTCTCTATAATGTATATATGAAGGATCCTTTCCAGTTAAGAAATCTCGGGACTAAAGACCTCATCTATAATCGAGAAACATGCGAAACGAACTGAGACCGGAATATCCGCTCGCTTATGAATCAGTTTCGCGATCTTGATGTCGAATCGTTGGCCTCGAAGCTTCCTGATGGTGCTGTCATAGCTTGCGGAGGTGATGGAACCCTGATCGAAGCTTTTCGACGGTATGGATCTCGACCCATTCTCGGGATCAATTTCGGAAGTCGAGGTTTTATGATGACGGATATATGAGCGGTTAAGAAAGCTAAGAAATTTACCATTCAAAAACGAAGTACTCTTGAAATCCATCTTCCGACTGGTATTTTTTCCGCGATCAATGAAATATCGATAAAATCAACGACTGGACATATTGTAGAGCTCGAGTGTAACCTTTCCGGTCATGCATTTTTCCTCAAAGCAGATGGTTGTATCGTCTCTACGGCATCTGGATCAACTGCCTACAATAACTCACTCGGAGGACCGATCCTTCTTGATGATCGTGATTTTTGTTTTACTCCTATCGCTTCCTTGAGTCCGAGAGCTATGAATCCCATAGTATTTTCATCAGAAAGACAAGAGTCGCTACGGTTTTCACACCTTCGAGATACGGATATCGTGATCCACGCGGATAGTCGGGATATTTTTCGATGAAATACGAGAGAACTTGAGAAAATAGTTATTTCAAAAGGGGTCTATCCGCTTCATCTTCTCATTCCCGAGAATATAAAACCTCGTTTACCGTTTGAGATTTTCACTTTCTAATATCCGACTTATGAAACATATCTGATTTATCATGGATGGGAATCGCCGGTGGGCGAAAAAATGGGCCAATGTCGTCAAGATGGGACATAAACAGTGAGGAGATACGAGTGAAAAGGTACTCGAAATGTGCCTCGATGCCGGTATCCCCTATGTGAGTATGTGGGCCCTTTCGAAAGAAAATATCCTCGAACGCTCAGAAATAGAGATCCGTGGAATCTATGATCTCCTCCTTCATACCCTCCCGAAGCTCCTTCCGAAACTCAGAACCAAATGAGTCCGATTCGAAACTATTGGTGACCTCTGGCTCCTCCCGAGTGATGTGAGGACACTTCTTTTTGAAGTGATGGAACAAACTCAGGGATGAACGGCGATTACTTTTATCTTCGCGATCGGATATAGCGGTCAGGATGAGATCATTCGTGGTATGAAGCGATGTCTTGCTGAAGGGGTTGAGCCAACTACACTTTCTGAGTCATCTTTTCTCCAGTACCTCGACTCAGGGAAGTACCCACCGCCAGATGTGATCGTACGTACCGGAGGCAATATCCGTCACTCAGGATTTTTCCTCTACCAATCTGCTTATAGCGAGTACTACTTCACCGAAACCCTCTGGCCGGACTTTGATCAGGCAGAGTTCGATAAGGTCATAGCGTATTATGAGAGTATACAGAGGAATTTCGGAAAATAGGATTAATAATTAATAATGAAGAATTAATAATGAAGAATGAGTCATTACAGAACAAGTGTATTACGAATAACGAATAATAAAATTACGAAAATATCAATTATGAATAATTTAAATACGAATATTTTACCTTCATTATGAATATAAGAAATATGAACTCCATACAAACCTGGCTTCCCGAATACCAGAATATCGTGAATACGGCCATCGAACATTTTTTTGATACTCGATATGGAGTTGCTTCTGGGGTGGAATCTACCTTCGAAACGGCACTTCGATATGCGATAGAATGAGCCGGGAAAAGACTCCGACCCATTCTCACACTCCTCGCTTATGAACATTTTATACAATCTTCCTGAAATCATAGGGATCAAATGATGGTTCATTCGATCATCGGAGTCGAGTTTATCCATGGATTTACCCTCGTTCATGATGACCTGCCGTGTATGGATAATGATGAACTTCGTCGAGGGAAACCTACCGTCTGGAAAGCGTATGGTGAAACCATGGCGGTCCTCGTCGGTGATACGCTTCAGACGATGTGATTTGAGCTTTTGAGTCGCACCAGGAATGCTCTGATCGTAGGAGAAATCGCTCGAGCCCTTGGGGATCTCGGAGTCGCGAGGGGGCAAGTACGAGACACCCTCCTTCGTCACGATACTCTGACTCTGGATGAGCTCCTGCGGCTTCATGATGAGAAAACTGGATGATTTATCGCTTCATGTCTCGTTATCGGAGCACTCCTCGGTGGAGCAAATAAAACGGAGATAGATACGATGAGAAAATTCTGACTTCTCCTCGGTCGAGCCTTCCAGATTCAGGATGATATCTTAGACTATGAGGGAGATGCGAGCCTGGTCGGGAAAAAAGTCGGAAAGGATGCCGAAATCGGAAAGGGAATCGTCTCACTGATTGGGATTGATGCCACCAAAAAAATGCTCTGAAATCTCGAGCAAGAGATGATTCTCATAGCTGATACTCTCGGTAATGCAAAGTTTCGTGATATAGTAGAATATGTCGTCCGGAGGGAGAAATAGGAGGTGAGCTGGGAAGCTGGTATGCCCTTATGGTGGAGGCTGGGAAGGTTGAAACTGGTTTCCAGATTAGCTGATTAGGGAACTAAAAGATAGAAGATAAAAGCGAGTAGATTTGTAAGGTCTGTAAAGTTCATAAAGTTCATTAGGTAAAAAAATGACAGCTTTGAACACTTTCATACAATGTCCTTATCAAAGAAGCATTCAACATATAACTTTCAACTTCCAACCTGCGACTTTGAACTTGTAACCTTCAACAGAATCCTCCTACTTCTTCTCTTGCAGAGTGAAGCTTTCCCCAGCCCTTTTCTTGACCCCATTGATCCACAAGTCGATGTGATCTGAGGATTGTTCGATAGAGATACTTGATTTCTTGAGGGAGATGTTGACCCACTCCCGTGGCCTCGTCTCGACTTGCTTTTCGAGGTAGGATATCCCGAGAAAAAAGGCTACCAGGTTCGAAATAATAAACCAGATGAAGAGGATGAGATTACGAAATAGGATTCGTTTTTGTTCAGAAATTTCAGACATCTGTAGGAAATGAAAGAAAGCAAAGTTGATATGAGCGGGAATATTATTGTAGGATATTTTATTATGGTTTTGGTCTCTGAGCCAAACTTTTTTTACTCTCTTGCTAAAGTAATGATTTTTTCTACAAGTGTTTTTTGAGTATAGCCCGCATATTTTGCCGCCTTCGGAAGGAGACTTACCTTCGTCATCCCAGGGATGGTATTCACTTCGAGGAAGTGAGCAACTCCACTCGCATCACATCGCCAATCAATCCGAGCCATTCCGCGACATCCAAGAAACATATAGATTTCCTGGCTTTTGGCTCTGAGATATTCCTCGAAGTTGCTTTCTATATTCGCCGGGCACACCTCATAGTCTGATGGTCCGTTATACTTTTCCTCGAAGTCAAAGATGATATTTTTATTGCATATTTCGGTCACTCCGAGGACTTCTGGATGAGCATTTCCGAGGAGGGACACCGTAAACTCTCTTCCAGGAAGAAGGGTCTGTACGAGGGCATCATCATCATGGTTAGTATGTATTTCTTTCACTGCCCACTCGAGTTCGATGGCATCTTTTACGAGATTGGTTGCGATGGTCGAACCCCCTCGGTTCGGCTTCACAATGAACGGGTACTCTCCGGGAGGGGGAGCGATCGGCATACCACGCTTGATGATACACTCATTCGGAACTGGGTGTGCTCGACGGATCAGGGTATCCGTGATGAATTTATCAATTGTCAGTGCGTGGACTTCCCACGGCGAAAAGGCAGTACGAATGCCAAGGGTTTTCAGAAACGCAAATATCTGCCCATCCTCCCCGTACGTTCCATGAAAGACCGGAATAGCGAGATCATACTTCGTATAGTTCGCGAGAAACTTCTCCCGATCTTCCGGGAAGGTATAGAAATCTGCCTCAGGAAGTTGCTCTCGAAAAATGATGGATGAGCGAATGGCGACATCTCGTTCCTGAGAGGTACCACCAGTAAGAATAGCGATGGGCATAGGGGTGGGGAGAAGAGTAGAAAGCGATGAACGCTAGAGAAGAACGAAACGGCAGAGAAGATTAAGTGAAAGGATTAGTAATCTTACTTTGAATTGAGGATTGAGGTTATTGGTAGGTAAAAAAATGGTAAAAGGGGGAGAAGAGTAGAAAGGTAGAAGGCCAGGCAAGGTAGAAGGGAGTTATTCCTCCCCATTTAGGGGAGGCGAGGAAGGGTAATCACTCAAACCACTCCTCGTAATTTTTCTAAAACGCATTCGAGATTCTCATAGATTTCGGTGTTGGAAAAACGAATGATTCGTATTCCGTGTTTTTCTAGAAATTGAGTTCGAAGGGTATCATACTCTCGTTCTTCCGGGGTACCATGCGTTTTTCCATCAACTTCAATCCCAAGCTTAATCCTATCACAGTAAAAATCAAGAATATATTTCCCTACTGAAAATTGTATCCTCCATCTGAGCTATTGGAATTGGTTTTTTCGAAGATATTTCCATAATTTCAGCTCAGCTCCAGTCATTTGTTTCCGGAGCAATCTTCTCTTCTCTATAGATAATGGATCATTGGTAAGGAACATATATTTTATAAAAATATTTTAGCCCTTCTGCCTTCGGCATCTTCCCCTAGAAGGGGCAGAAATATGAATTAAAGTATTCTATGATTTCACTCTTCTCCTTCATTCATACGCCTTCCAAGTATTCTCGATAAGCGTAGCAACCGTCATTGGGCCGACTCCGCCTGGAGAAGGGGAGATGGCCGCGATATAGTCTTTGAGATTTTCGAAATCCGCATCCCCATAGGCCACTCCATCGACAAAAGTCGATCCGACATCGATGACGATAGATCCAGGATGGACCATATCTTTCGTCAGGAATCGGGGTTTTCCTACAGCGACTATGACTATGTCAGCCGCACGAGTAATATCGCGGATATTCGCAGTAGAACTGTTGCAACTCGTGACCGTCCCTCCAGCATTAATAAGCATGAGGGTCATCGGTTTCCCGACGATATTCGATCGGCCGATGACGGCTACCTTTTTTCACTTCACGTCGATATGATAGTACCGCAGGAGTGCCATAATCCCTTTCGGCGTACAACCCCAGAGACCGTCATGTCCGAGGAACATATTCCCGATCTGCTCTTTCGTGAATCCATCGACATCTTTCGCAGGATCGATGCATTCGGTGACGGCATATCGGTCGATATGCGAGGGAAGGGGAGCTTGGACGATGATCCCATGTATTTTCTCATTTCTTGATAGACTCTGGACTTCTTCTTCGAGGGTAGCTTGATCGATGGAAACCGGGAATCGGTAGACTCAGAAATTCATCCCGACTTCGCGAGCTCGCCTCTCCTTCATACGGATATAGGCGAGGCTCGCAGGATTCTCCCCGACCAGCACGACAGCAAGCATCGGTCGCTCTTGGTCAGGCGCAAAGATAATCTCATTTTTGATATTTTCGAGGATGGAAGCGGCGACGATACGTCAGTCAAGGAGCATATGGAGTATTTGAGTTTTATAGGATAACAGTTCTACACGATAATAGAGAGGATATGGAAAATGATGGAAAAGGCAAGAGAGAGGGAGAGGTAGAAGCGGTAGAGGAGATAGAGGGTAGAAAGGTAAAAGAGCAGAAAGGCTGAAAAAAAATTTTGAAGATGAAAAAGGCCCGCCGAAGCGGGCCCGAGAACCCCATGTCTCAGACTCTATCCACCGCCGAAGCGGGGAGGGTCAGAGGGAGGGGTCAGGCGATGTGACGATGAGGAATCAATCCTCCGTAGGTCCCGAAACGTGATTTCAGAACCTCCGCAGCTTCCATCAACAACTTCTTGTTGCGTTTCGCGATGATGTGGGCGAGCCTGCGGACGTTGAAGTCCGCCAGCTCCATCAACTTGGCCAGAGTGTTTTGGCTGATCAAATTGATCCCATCCAGGATCTTCGCGGCCATCGTATCGAAACGACGACGACCATTGAGCTGCTCTTGTGTTGCCTTGGACTTTTGCGCCATGATCTGCCCCCTCCTAGGAGCTTTTTGTCGCTGTTTCATGCGGTGCTTCTCTTCCGAGTCGCGTTTTCAACCGCCGATCAAGTCGACCTAAGTATTCTATCGCTTCTTCTCCTCCATGTCAAGCTATTTTAAGAAAAAGTCTAGAGAGGGTAGAGAAGCTGGGAAGCTGGTTTGCAGATTAGCTGGTTAGGAGATAGTTGGTTTGGAGAATCAGGGAAATTGAAGAACTAAAAACTAAAAGATAAGAAATAAAAATTGGAAAGAATCGGAAAATTGTTTTGGAATGATGAAAAATCGATAGCATCTTTTACTTAACTCTTAACTCTTAACTCTTAACTCTTAACTCTTAACTCTTAACTCTTAACTCTTAACTCTTAACTCTTAACTCTTAACTCTTAACTCTT
>JAYVJC010000047.1:0-36377 GCA_043769645.1 Candidatus Altimarinota bacterium | reverse complement strand
CTCTCGTTTGCAATATTTCCATTTTTTCACTACTTATACCACTTAAGGCATCTCCTTTCTTATTTAGATTTCAATTCACTCCCTGTTGGGTAGCTCCAGTAATAGCTCTTATTCCTCATTGTAACATCTGTTTTGCGGCTTCGGTTAATACCATTTCCCAGTCAATTATCATTCAACTGGGCTGACCTAAAGATAATTCCCTGCCAGAAAAATCTTGCTTACAAGAGACTCATGCTGATTTCTTGAAAAGAGTAAACATAGTAAAAAATAGTTATGAACACTTTTATTGTACAAGATATTGTAGAATTACAAGGGAATATTGGTAGAAATTCAACATTTCCTGAAGTATATAAAATTAGCACTATATAAAAATATGTGCTAATTTTTTTGACTTTTCAGGGGAAAAAAATAAAATACATTACGCCGAATATTCTGTTTGGTCATTCTCCGATAGGAGAATCTCTCGAGAATAAAGGCAGATTCTCGTAAACGAGAATGACAAAAAAACAAGTTAAAAGATATTCGTTTCGTATTTTTAACTTTTCACTTTTACTTTTTAACTTTTAACTGCTATGTCCATAACCCCCGATATGATCGAGCAGCTCACTCCCCTCTCGGATCGAGTCCTTCTCCGGCCGGTAGAACAAGAAAAAATGACCGCTTCCGGGATTATCATCCCAGATAGTGCGAACAAGGAACGCCCCTCACTCTATGAAGTCATCACCGTCGGTCCTGGAAAGGTCGACAAGGATGGCAAACTCACAAAAATCGACCTCCAAAAAGGAGATCGAGTGATTAGCGGACAGTACAGTGGAGATGATGTAAAAGTCGGAGATACAACGTACAAGATCGTCGCATTTGAGTATATTTTGGCGAAAGTGAGTTAATTTTTTAATATTATCCCCGCTTTATTTCTGGATTATATAATGCTGAAATTTTAAATAAGCTACAAGAGTTATCTAACTTTACTGGTCTATCGAAAACTTCTCACGTCGATGTTACCACTTGGTTTTCAATTCTTGTGCAAGCATAGTTATGAATGGGAATATATGCAGTTCAATGATTCATTCAGTAAATAGCCGCCTCCAGAATTCAACTCGTTCTTACCTTTCATCTATCTGCGAGTGAATGGCACTTCTTACATTTATCTCCGTAAATATCAGGAATTATATGAACTGGGGGTCTCCAATTTTCATCAGTCTTGACTCAACTGTGACTTCAATCACTCTGTGTTTCATTCATACTTGAAAAGTAAAATTAATAATTTTTAATCATATCATTCTTCGCTAAAAGTCAACTTATTATAAGTTAACCTTAAATTCTATTATGTCAAAGCAAATTCATTTCGGAGACGAAGCTCGTCTCGATCACTCTGGATAAAAAATTGTAAATGAGCATCTTATGGTAAAAGAGGGTTAATTCAGTTCTCTTTGCTGAGTAGATAAATCAGTAATATCCTCCCATCAGATTGCACGAATCCTACCGTTACCCCCTCTCTTCATTTCATCAATAGCTAGAATCTTAGCAATATTCACAAAAGCGTTTCTTTCTACTGGGTTTGATAACATACTAACTGAATGTCTCACACCATCAGAGAATCGAAGAATTCAATTTGGGTTTCATAATCAAGTATCAAGAAGAAATCTCGGATCCAATGGTCTAGATCATATATCGCTCGATTCAAAATTTGGAGCAGTAAAAGCCATAAAATTATAATTTATTTCACTTAAATTTAACCATAAATTCAACTATGTCAAAGCAAATTCACTTCGGAGACGAAGCTCGTCTCAAAATGTTCACCGGTATGGAAAAAGTCGCGAAGGTGGTCTCGGCGACCATCGGACCCAAGGGTCGTAATGTCATCTTCTCGAAGTCATACGGCGCTCCCCAGGTCACCAATGATGGAGTCACGATCGCGAAAGAGATCGAACTCGAAGACAAGATCGAAAATATGGGCGCTGAGCTTATCAAAGAAGCCGCGAGTAAAACCAACGATGCTGCTGGTGACGGTACCTCGACTGCTACCCTTCTCACCTACGCAATGGTGAAGGAGTGACTGCGTGAGATCCGCTCCGGGATCAACGCCATCGAACTCAAAAACGGGATGAAGAAAGCCGGAACTCTCGTGGTAGCCGAACTCGCTCGTATGAGTAAAACCCTCCGTAGTCAGGAAGAGATCGAACAAGTCGCAACCATTTCGGCACAAGATGCGGAGGTTGGACAGATCATCGCGGAAGCGATGGAAAAAGTCGGAAAGGATGGGGTCATCACCGTCGAAGAAGGAAAAACCTTCGGCCTTGAAGTCGAAGTGACCGAAGGTATGAAGTTCGATAATGGATACATCTCTCCATACATGATCACCGATGGCGAAAAGATGGAATGACGCATATCAGATGCTCATATCCTCATCACGGATAAGAAAGTGTCGAGTCTCAAAGATATCATCGGTGTCCTCGAAGCCCTCGCTCAGTGAGGGAAGAGAGAGCTCGTGATTATCGCGGATGATATCGATGGAGAAGCACTGACGGGGATAATACTGAATAAACTCAAGTGAGTCCTCACCGTCCTCGGGATCAAGGCTCCAGGATTCGGAGACCGGAAGAAAGAGATGCTTCGAGACCTCGCGATCCTCACTGGTGCAACCCTTATCACGGATGAAACTGGATACAAACTCGAGAACGCTTCGGTCGAACACCTCGGTCATGCGAAGGTCGTCATCTCGACGAAGGAAAATACGACCATCATCAGCGGAGGAGGTGAGAAACACCTCATCGATGGCCGAGTGAAAGAGCTCCAGAAACTCATCGAAGTCACCAAGTCTGACTATGATAAAGAGAAGATAGCCGAGCGCATCGCGAAACTTGCGGGTGGTATCGCCGTCATCAAGGTCGGAGCCGCAAGCGAAGTCGAGATGAAGGAGAAAAAACTACGAATAGAAGATGCGCTCAATGCTACGAAAGCCGCCGTCGACGAAGGCATCGTCGCGGGAGGAGGGGTCGCCCTTCTCAAGGCTTCGAAGATACTCGAAACCGCCTCATTTTCGAAAGAGGAAAAGGTCGGAGCGGATATCGTCGCTCGTGCCCTTACCTATCCGGTTCGCCAGATTGCGGACAATGCCGGAAAAGAAGGGGCTGTGGTGGTCAATGAAGTCGCGAGTCACAAAGATCCACACTATGGATATGATGCTGCTATGGACGAGTACAAAGACCTCGTCAAAGCGGGTATCATCGATCCGACCAAGGTCGAGCGATGTGCTCTCGAAAATGCGATCTCGATCGCCGGGATGTTCCTCACGACCGAAGCCCTCATCGTCGATGCTCCGAAAAAAGAAGAACCAGCTATGCCTCCTGGAGGCGGAATGTGAGGTATGGGATGAATGGGTGGGATGTACTAGAAAACTTTTATGATTAACAAAAAACTCCAAGATGAACTTGGAGTTTTTTTATCGATTATTGAAAATAGTATGCGAAAGAAAATCTCTTGATAAAAAGCTCCTCCATTCAGGAGGTATATCTTTTAGCTTTGCTTCTTCATGTAGAAATTTATAGTAAACACCCACTGTCCCAATGATTCAATCGGTTTGTTGATATCCAAGGTCAATGGCATTTCCATCATAAATTTTTGATAGTTGACTCGATTTCTGAGAGGTAAATGCAGGATGGCCCAAAGATGGAGTGATACATATCACTCTTTTTGCATTAATTATTGCCATCCTCTCAATAACATCTACCAAAACTTTCCTCCATTCAAATTTTTTCAAAAGAAAATTATCTCTAAATACGCGATTTTTTGTTTCTATCGCAAACTGGGTTATTGACTGGATTTGTCGAATGAGCACCGTTTTAGCAGTTTGATCATAGGAAATTAATCAAAGCGGACTCTCATCAAACCAAAGAACAAACCCTCTCTCTCAATCACAAACACAAATAATTTCACCCGAGTCTGGAGGTCATTTTACTTGTCACTTTTGTACTTCAGATAATGAAAACTTATCCAATTCAGTAGAAGTAAGCGTATGAGGGAATTTTTCTAAAGATTGGGCTGGGAATCTCAATAACTCAGCGACTTCAGTTCGATATGCATCACTCATACCATCAATATATTCTACGCGGATTGAAGGTTCTCACAATCGAGGTATTGACTGTTCTAAATAGCCAGATGAAGATAGGTAGCCATAAAAACTATTACCTCTTTACTCGATCCATGATGCGTCTCATAATCTCTTGTTGAAGGGCTTTTTTATGCTCGGACTTTTCGAAGAGGAGGAAGAAGTCTTCTTTTTGAAATACCTGGAGTTCTATATCATCGATCGCTTCGATGGTCGCCGTTCGTGGCTCATCGGTGATGAGAGCGATCTCTCCGAAAAATCCTCCAGGACCTATAGTTGCTACTTCTTGTCCTCACTGGAGAACTCGAACTCTTCCATGATTGATATAGTAGGCCTGACCATTCGAAGGTGATCCGACCGTCAGGATGGTCTCACCCTTACTGTGGTACTCCGTCTGACTCATCAGGAGGAAGTAAGCCACTTCTTCCTTCGAAAGACCATCGAAAATATAGAGGGATTCTATCAGGGAGGAAGACATAGAGAAGAGTTTATTGAATGTATTTATCATAGCAGAATTCGTAGGAAAATGCAAATTGTTTCCGAGAAGGATTAGTGAGAAGATTGAGTTTCCTTCTTGTCAAACTCAAATACGAGGAGTCCTTTTTTCATAGAAATATGGACGGAGTTTTTGAGTTTTTTGTCGATCATCGCTTCTGCAATCTTGTCCTCGATGTTATCCTGGATATAGCGTCTGACGGGACGAGCTCCATATTCAGGATTGTAGAGAATTTTCACCATAGAGGCAATATCTTTGGTTTGATAGGTCATCGTGATTCCAAGAGAGGCCAATCGTATAGCAAATTCATCGAGTTGAAGCGAGACGATTTTTTTGACTATGGTCGGATCAAGTGGATTGAAGACGATTGTTTTGTCAATACGGTTGAGAAATTCTGGTGCGAAGAAGTCTGGAAGTTGCTTGAGGATCTTCTCTTTCGCCCCCTCATAGTCTCGGATAATTTTTTGTTCTTCGCTCTCAGTCACAGTAAATCCGATCTGTCACGCCTTACTATTGAACTCTTCACTCCCGATATTGGACGTCATGATGATGATCGTGTTCTTGAAATTAACGATTCTCCCCTTTCCGTCAGTAATCATCCCATCTTCGAGAATCTGAAGGAGAAGGTTGTAGACATCGAAGTTTCCCTTCTCTATCTCATCAAAGAGGACGATGGAGTAGGGCTTCCGTCTGACCTTTTCCGTCAGCATCCCCCCTTCCTCATATCCGATATATCCCGCCGTCGTCCCGATGAGTTTCGAAGCGGATGACTTATCCTGATACTCGCTCATATCGATCTTGATGAGGGCTTTTGGATCGGAGAAAAACTCTTCCGCAAGCACTTTGACGAGCTCCGTCTTCCCCACTCCTGTGGGTCCAAGGAAAAGAAAAGACCCGATAGGACGATTCGGATTCGAAATCCCGACGCGATTACGCTTGAGAGAATTCACGATCGATTGGATCGCTTCATCCTGCCCGAGGATATGTTTTTTCATACGCGTGCTGAGGGTCTGAAGTCGATCAAAGTCCTCCTTTTCGAGGTTCTTGAGTGGCACGCCCGTCATCTGGTGAATGACACGCTGGACATCTTGGGAAGTGATATGAAGCCTATCTTTACGTGGAACGGAGCGCTTCTTCTTCTTGACTTCAATCTGAGAAGTAAGTTCCTCCATATCTTTCTTTCGAGCGATTGCCTTCTGATATTGTTGTGAAATGAGGAAACTCTCGATATCTTTCTGGATGAGTTGCATTTTTTCCTTCATCTCGGTAACATCCGATTCGTCGAAATTGTAGGTCATACTCTTCGCACTACAGGCCTCATCGATCAGGTCGATCGCCTTATCCGGAAGGAATCGATCCGTGATATACCGAGTCGAAAAGCTCACGGCATCTTCGATCGCATCATCATCGATGATGAGATTGTGAAACTCTTCGAAGGATTCCTTGATTCCCTTGAGGATAAGTACCGCGGTTTCAGGAGTAGGCTCTGGTGAATCAATCTTCTGGAATCGTCGCTCGAGCGCCGAATCTTTTTCGATGTATTTCTGATACTCGGAAAGGGTCGTCGCACCGATAAGACATATCTTGCCTCGTGCCATAGCCGGCTTCAGGATATTCGCGGCATCAAGGGTGCCCTCCCCACCCCCCGCTCAGATAATGGTATGGATCTCATCAATAAAAAGAATAATCTCGTTTTCGAGTTTCGAAGCCTCATCGATCACCTGCTTGATACGCGCTTCGAATTCTCCTCGGTATTTCGTCCCCGCAACCATCGAGGACATATCGATGGAGATAACGCGTTTATTCTGCATCGCGAGCGGGACTTTTCCCTGAGCAATACGAAGGGCAAGGCCCTCTACAATAGCTGTCTTCCCTACTCCTGGATCACCAACGAGACAGGGATTATTCTTTGTTTTTCGGTTGAGTACCGAGATAAGACGTTCGATCTCTCGGTCTCGTCCGATAATCGGGTCAATCTTGCCATCATGAGCTTCTCGCGTGAGATCATTTCCGAAGAAATCCAGCGCTGGTGTGGTGCTATCTTTTTTTCCTTTCTGTGGGGTATTGTTCACAAATGGGTGAGCCGGTCACTCCGCTGGAGCTTCTGGGCTGCCGAAGCCTTGTTCAAGCATCTTCATGATATCATCAATCGGGGCAAAGATATTTCCCGTATTTTCTCCATTGCCTGCGGCAGAAATTAGCGTATTGATTTCGACGAGTTGTCCTTCGAAGTCTTTCGGACTTATACCTACAAAGTCAAGCAGTTGATAGAACCAGTTCTCCGTCTGGATCCGAAACATGGCAAGCATAAAATCCTCAGTTCCCGCCTGAGACTTCTTGAAACTCGCCGCTATCTTCATACTGAGAACGATGAGATCCTTCACCCGCTGAGAAATCCCGATATAGTCTCCGGTAAGTTCCGCTGGATTCTCGAGAAATGGAGGTCGAGAAAGGACATCTGTCACTATTTTTTCATTGAGTCAGAAACTCGAAAATAGATCAAAGATATTTCCCTCTTTGATTCGAGCGATCTGGATGATCACGTCCTCTGGTCGGATTTCTTTGTAGGAAAACTGCTTCACGCGGTGTTCCGCATCGAGCATGACTTTTTTGTATTCTTCGGTAAATTGATTGAGCATTCTGTGATGGTTATCAAGTAGAAAGGTATCAAGCGGAAAGTATATGAGTATATCTGATCTTGATAACTTGAAAACTTTACACTTGAAAACTATTTTTGTAAATTTTGTGTGAAACAGTATATGAAAAATATGATATTATTCAATCCCATATTGCTTTAGAATAGCATATTTCTGAGTCAAAAGCACGTATTTTCCCTTGCCAGTTTCTCTTCGGTATGGATAGATATCTTGTAATCTCTACAGAAGTCTGTACACTCTGAGTAAGGTTTGTCTTTGGTACCGAAATATTCTTCACTATTCATTATTAATTATTAATTTTCCATTTCTTATGCACCTCCTCTTGGTTGAAGATGACGCCGGCATTATCACTCCCCTTTCTCTCTATCTCGAACAGGCAGGACATACTATCGTCGTCTGTGCGGACGGAAGTCTCGCGAAAGAAGTGTTTCAAAAAGAGAAGCCAGTTCTTGTTATCCTCGATATCAACCTTCCTGGGAAAAATGGTATCGAAATATGTGAAGAGATACGATTGACTTCTACAGTCCCTATTATCATCCTCTCCGCCAGAGCGAGTGAAGATGATAAGGTAAAACTTCTCGAACTATGAGCGGATGACTACGTTTCTAAACCGTTTTCTCCGAGAGAGCTCGTCGCAAGAATCACAGCGGTCGCAAAGCGAGCCGAGGAACGAAAAGAAACCGGGAAAAAAGAAAAAATGCTTACCTTTGGCAATATCACCCTTGATACAAAAAACTACTTAGCCTTTGTTTCTGGGGAGGAAATCAAGCTCACGAAAACTGAGTTCGCCATCCTCGAGTACTGTATGAAAAATGCTAAAAGCGTAATCAAGCGAGATGTATTGATGAAAAATATTATCGGGTATGAAAACTATCTCTATGACCGTACGATCGATACCCATATAAAAAATATCCGAAAAAAACTCGATACCAGTATTCATATCGAAACGATACGTGGTATAGGATATCGAGTCCACTCACTATAATACGCAGACTGGAGGGATAGTGCTATTTTTTAGTTCAATAGGAGTTTTCATGGGCTGGTGTCATTCAGGTATATGCCCCTAGAAATCTGGGCGCAAGCCATGATCATAAACCAAATTGATGATATAATTTTCCATCTGGAGCTTCAAAACTCTCCAAATGAACTCCATATCCTGTTTCTGTAGGATTGAGTAACGCACTAATCTGTTCTTGTGACATGGTATTCACTTTTCTTCTCACAGATGCTTCTATTTCAGCTATAGTTTTATTTGTTTTCGTTACCTGTGATACCGCAAAGACTACAAGGTTTACGAGGTGGTCTTGAAAACTCAAAACCTTATTTCTTTGATGCTGAGGCAGATGTGATGGAGCTGAAATTTCCATTTTGTAAAAGTTAGGATAAGTAAAGTTTATTGGATTATTTATTACTGGATAATACTCTCTCTATTTTATTTGTCAAATATAATTATCACATCATAGTATGTTTTGCTTTTACGAGAAGATTCTCTAAAATATCTGGGTAATAATTCTGTATCTTGAATCTTTAATTATGCTTCGAATCTCCTGACCTCAGTCACTTTCTGGAACCGTATCGATTTCTGGTTCAAAAAATGCAGCCCTTCCACTCATCGCACTCGGACTTTTCTGTGAAACCTATACCGTCCATAATGTACCAAGAATCGGGGATGTATTTACCTTTCTTTCTATTATCGAATCCCTCGGTGTGAAGATTGATTTCTCAGGAAATACACTGAATATGAACACCAAAGAGATGAGCCTCAAGGAGCTTAATCGAGACTTAGTAAAAAAAATACGGGTAGGAATTTTTCTATTCCCCCCGCTTCTCAAACGATTCCGAGATCTCGAAATCCCCTATCCAGGAGGTTGTAATCTCGGGAAACGGCCCGTAGACGATCATATCCGCGGATTTGAGGCCTTCGGATATCAGTATCTAGGAGACAGTGAATTCCTAAAGTTTAGTGGGGAAACCAATGAAAAAAATATTACTCTTTCTGGGGGATTTGCCGTGACGGCAACAGAAAATATGATTATGACAGCCGCTTTCAGAAAATGAAAAACTACTATAGAATTGGCAGCTATTGAACCACATGTGATTAATCTCATAGAGACTATACGGAAAATCTGAGTAGAAGTTACTATTTCCCACGATCATACTATCACGATTATCGGGATTTCTGAAACTCCGAAATCGCTCGAATCAACAGTCATTGCTGACTATATAGAAAGTGGAACATTTATCATCCTTGGAGCACTCACCGCTGAGCCCTCGATCCGTATAGAGCATGCCCGAATACAAGATCTTAAGGCGTTTCTCGCAAAATGCCGAGAAGCCTGAGTTCGTTTTGATATCGGACTTGAGGATACCATTACGGTGTATAATTCTCGATCAAGTCTCAAGTCTATCAACCTTCAGACCAATATTTTTCCAGGATTTCCGACCGACCTCCAGTCTCCTTTTTCCCTCCTCCTCACTCAAGCAGATGGTATTTCAAGAGTCCACGAAGTACTCTTTGAGGGACGACTCAATTGGCTCATCGAGATTGAGAAGATGAAAGGACATATCGCCATTCTTAATCCACATGAAGCTCTCATATTTGGAAAAACCCACCTCAAATGAGCGATGGTATCGAGTTGGGATCTGAGAGCTGGGGTCACGATGATCCTCGCAGGTATGATAGCTCGTGGAGAGACAACCATAACTAACGTGGAATATATCGAACGATGATACGAGAATATAATCGAGAAAATGACCAAACTTGGAGGGATTATCGAAGCAATTTAATCAACTTCTATGGGAATTTGAGATATTATGCCATCGGGAGGATACCGACCAAAGAAACCTCTTACTAAAGCTCAGCTAAGGAAACTCCAACTTGCTTACGAGAAAGCTGGAACCATAACTGAGTCGGTAAAGAAACTCGAAACCGAAGAGCAAGCTGAGATCGCCAAGAATATAGAAGAAGATTTGAATGCCCTCTACTAGGGAATGGGCTCTATAGTGCTATTTTACTAAACTTTTTCTCGACTTGTTCGAGTTTTTTTATACAATCCAAAGACTTGGTTTCTCTTTTAGTTTTTATTTTTTAGTTTCAATATGACTCTACTTATATCCGGATCCGTCGCATTTGATACGATCATCCAGACCGTTGGAGACTTTCGTTCGCAGGACAACAGTGGGAATGTCGACCTCCATCTTTCGCTCTTCTCCCCAACGATTCGGAAAGAATATGGTGGAACCGCAGGTAACATTGCCTATTCGCTCGCCCTACTCGGCAAACATCCACATATTATTGCCTCCGTAGGGGAAGACTCAACCGAATACCTCGTCCGATTACAAGAAATGGGAATCAATACTGAACTCATAGTGGTCGTTCCTGGAAGTTATTGCCCTCAAGCGTATATCCTTCGAGATGAGGGAAATGGTCAGATAAATACGTTCCATCCAGGGGCGATGAGTGCTTCTTGAGAGATCACACACGGAAATATCGCTTTCGAGTACTCTATCGTCTCTCCTGATTCTAAAGAGTGAATGATTCGACGAGTAGAGGAATGCACCAATGCATGAATTTTTACTATTTTTGACCCGGGACAGGCAATGGGGATATTTTCTCGAGAAGAGCTCGTTTCCTGTGTTTTGAAATCTCCGATCACCATTATGAATGAACCAGAAAGAGTCCAGTTCGAGAGTATAGTTGGTGAGGATTTTACCGAGATATGCCATGCATATGGAAGGACAGGTATCGTCACTCTCGGAGATAAATGAGCAATTATAGAATGAGAAATGTGAAAAATAGTGATTCCAGGGATCACGGTAGAGACTGTAGTTGATCCCACTGGATGTGGCGATGCCTTCCGAGCTGGACTTCTCTATGGACTCTCTGAAGGATGGGATATAGAAAAATCTGCACAACTCTGAAGCATTCTCGGTGGTATCAAAATCGGATTTATGGGATGACAAAATCACTCTATCACTTCTGAACTTATCAACCACTTATGAAAAAAAGAATTCTGAGAAAAATTCTTTGATTAAATGATTTTTTTCTCTATACTCCAAGCGGAAAAAAGTTGGAGGGATTTTCACTATAATATATTTCTATAGCTTATAATTCTCAATACAGGAGGAGAGCACTTCTTCTCGTTTGTAGTGAATTTTTTCTCATAATTTTTTGAAAAAATCCATTCCCTCCTCGATACTATTCATTCTTCATTCTTCATTTTTAATCATTCATTATTTTTCTATGGATTACAAAGTAGCAGATATGGCCCTTGCGGCTTGGGGGCGAAAAGAGCTCTCGATTGCGGAAACTGAAATGCCTGGACTCATGGCACTTCGAAAAGAATACGGAACGAGTAAACCCCTTAAGTGAGCTCGAATTGCAGGATCACTTCATATGACGATCCAGACGGGAGTGCTCATCGAAACCCTTCGAGAACTCGGAGCGGATGTCCGATGGGTCAGTTGTAATATCTTCTCGACTCAGGATCATGCTGCAGCAGCCATAGTCGAGTCAGGAACTCCTGTATTTGCGTATAAGGGAGAAACGCTTGAAGAGTACTGGGACTATACACATAGACTCTTTCAATGGTCAGATTGTGGAACTCCAAATATGATCCTCGATGATGGAGGTGATGCCACACTTCTTGTCATCCTTGGAAGTGAAGCTGAGCAAGATATTAGTGTCCTTGCCAATCCTACCTGCGAGGAAGAACGAGTTCTTTTTGCTTCTATCAAAAAAACACTGGAAACTGATCCAACATTCTACTCGAATATTAAGAAAAATATAAAGGGGGTTTCTGAGGAGACAACAACCGGAGTCCATCGCCTCTACGAGATGTATGGCCAAGGGCGACTTCCCTTCCCAGCTATCAATGTGAATGATTCTGTAACAAAGACAAAATTCGACAACCTCTATGGATGCCGTGAATCGATTATCGACGGAATTAAGCGAGCCACCGATGTGATGATTGCAGGAAAAATCGTCGTTATCTGTGGATACGGAGATGTCGGAAAGGGATGTGCTGCCGCATTTAAGGGGATGTGAGCCACTGTTTGGGTAACAGAAATCGATCCTATCTGTGCGCTTCAAGCTGCTATGGAAGGCTTCAGGATTGTGACGATGGAATCTGCTTGCGATAAGGCAGATATATTTGTCACCGCAACTGGAAATCGAGATATCATCACTCATGACCATATGGTAAAAATGCGAAATGAGGCAATCGTATGTAATATCGGACACTTCGATTCCGAAATCGATGTCGTCAGTATGCGAAAATATGAGTGGGAAAATATCAAACCTCAAGTTGATCACATCCTCCTTCCGAATGGGAATAAGATTATCCTCCTCGCCGAAGGACGACTCGTGAATCTCGGATGTGCTACCGGGCATCCATCATTTGTGATGTCGACGAGTTTCGCCAATCAAACTCTTGCACAGATTGAGCTCTGGACAAAAACAGAACTCTATCCAGTCGGAGTTTATAGACTTCCCAAGCACCTTGATGAAAAAGTGGCTCGACTGCACCTCGAGCGAATCGGAGCAGAGCTTACGGTACTCTCAGATGTACAATCAAGCTATATCCATACAGATAAAAATGGCCCGTATAAACCAGACCACTACCGATATTAATTCTTCTACAAAAAACCATTCAGTACTGAATGGTTTTTTTATCATTTATCGAACCCCTTTTAACCAATCTTCTTTTTGAACCTTAGTCGTTGTCACGTATTTTGATTTTATATATCAATGGGTTCAAGAATCTGTAAGTACTTCCATCCAACCATTCACCTCATCGAGGATATAAAGTGGAGTTTGATTATCAAAAACTGCGAGGATTCGAGAACCATACCACGGCTCCACTCGGACATTTACTCTGGAGGCCACTTCAGCATGTCAGATATCTGACCAGTATGCCTGATCTGCTTTCTTGATTCGTACGAGGTCGGTCACATTTGGCTCACGTAAATATTTCGTTCCGATATACCCAGTACGTCCGTTCTTGAGCGTTTTCGCTTTCGTCCATCCATGAGCTATAGTACCCGTATTACTAAGTACGACGCCTTCATTCTTTATAAGATATGCTATGGTTATGCTTCTTTTTGTAGACTCTGCTCGAACACGAACACTCAGAACTGGTTGTGCGTAACGAATCCCCGCATTCTTCAGTTCTGCTTTTCGATAAGAAACGATATCAGTACTTCTAAGATCAAGTGCTGCTCCCTTGCTCCGATCGAATTTTTTCTCGAATATACGTTTCTTACTTATATTTTTTTCGATTGAAGCAAGTGCTCTTGTATACACTTCATCTGTAGTTTCAGAAGAAGTTGCTTGGCTCAGATTCTGAGGTCATGCGCTTCCGGTATGAACGATAAGATGAAGCTTGAGATTGCTATCTTTTACGAGGGTTGCTGACTGGTTCTCAGAACTAATCTGGGTTGGAGCTCCAGCTGCTTCTGTAGCTTGAGTAATGGAAAGTAAGACGAGAGCAAAAGCAAGTACAATCTGTTTCATAAGAGGAGGCAAGAAATAATAAATGGATATTAGGAATAAAATATTAATTGTCAAATAAATATTTGCATTTTGTATAAATTATGGTAATAGAAAGGAAATAGTGGTTGGAAGAAAAGGTTTTATTTTCTAAAAAAAAGAGTATAAATAAAGGAAATCTATACTATGCTTCCATTTGAAACAATATACTCAAGCCTCAATGTGAAACAAAGAGAGGCAGTTGAAACCATCTACTGACCTGTTCTAGTTATTGCAGGACCGGGAAGTGGTAAAACCCAACTTCTCTCTGCTCGTATTGCCAATATCCTTCGTACAACTGACTATCTTCCCTCGAATATTCTCTGTCTCACATTTACCGAGAATGCTGCGAAAAATATGCGAGATCGTCTTGCAAAAATGATTGGTCAGGATGCCTATCGAGTCGCTATACATACGTTCCATAGTTTTGGGAGTGAGGTGCTCAACCGTTTTCGATACCTTTCGAAAGAATACAATGAGGCAAAGCCAGTAGATACTATAGAATCCTCAAGAATCCTTGACTCCCTCCTCGAGAAGCTTCCCTGGGATAGTCCATATAAGCCAGGATATCGGGCAAGCGATACGATCAAAGAAGTACGTGGAAGTATCGATAATCTCAAACGATGAGGAATTACCCCGAGCTACTATCGAGTCATTCTCGAACTCAATAAAAGAGCTATCGAAGAAATAAATCCAATTATCAAAGAGTTTTGGACACATATTGATGCTCTCGGACAGAAAAAGGAGGAAAAGTCAGAAAAGCGGAAACTATTTCAATTATTTACAAATAAGGTTCAATTATTGAATAAATGAGAGAAATCTATCGGAACCTATGAGCGTTTGGAATCGCTTATTTCACGGAGTCTCGATGAAGCGTGGGAACTCTACGAGTGAGATGATTCAACCAAATTTCTCAATGCTTGGAGGGATACTTGGACAGAGAAGAGTTACCAGTGAGTACGTGTTTTGAAAGAATCATCCAAAATAGAGAAGCAACTCGTCCTTGCTGATATCTTCGAATCCTATCAAGTCATCCTCAAAGAACGTGGACTTATAGATTTTTCCGATATGATTCTCGAAGCGATCTCGCTCATAGAAAGCCATGAAGTTGTTCGTATGAGTCTCGCGGAAACATACCAATTCATCATGATCGATGAATTTCAAGATACCAATGAAGCCCAGATGCAACTCATCAATGGCATCCTCTCGGTGAATACAGAAAACCCTAACATTTTTGCCGTCGGAGATGATGATCAATCTATCTATAAGTTCCAAGGGGCCAATACGAAAAATATTCGAGACTTTCATGCAAATTATCAAGATACACAACTCATTATCCTCGAGCAAAACTACCGATCCAAGGCTGAGATTATTATACATTCTAGAGCAGTTATAAAATCAGAATTGAACAATATTTGAAATATATTTGAATGATCGGTAAAACGCTTTGAAGCCGTTCGTGAAGTATGAGGATCCGTACGAAAGAAAAAGTTCAAAAATGAACTCGAAGAAATATCATGGATCATCGACGATATCGCTTGAAATATCGCCGCATGAGTACCGGCAGAAGATATCGCGATAATTACTAAGAAAAATAAAACCCTAGAACTCATCGGGAAGGGGTTACTCGCTCAAGGAATTGCGGTCAATCTCTCCAAGGATGAGTCCATTTTCGATAGTGAGGAGATTATTCTTATAATCAATATTCTTAAGTTTCTTTCCTCCCTCGATGGTTCATATCGTGAAGAGGATGCTGAAGGTTTTGTAGCTATACTTTCACATCCATGTTTCGGTATCAATCGGTTGACTCTTTGGAATATCTCAAAGACTATCTATCACGCTCGAAAAGAAACTACTCGATCTTGGATTGAGACGCTTGCTGAGCATGAGGAAGTTTCCATGAGAAACACGGCGAACTTTTTGAAAGAACTTTCACAACTTTCGCGCCTTGCTCGTCTCGAAGATCTGATTGATATGATTACTGGGGCTAATGCCCTTTCCATACCCGACGACTATGATGATGAAGGGAAAACAAATCCCCTTCAGATTGATATGTTCTCTGGAGAACGCATAGAATACACTTCACCCGTGTATCATTACTTTTTCGGACAATTATGAAATGATAATTGATGAAATATACGGTATGCTCGGCACCTCGCAAATATGCGAGCTTTCATCGAAGGAGTACGCAGCTATAAGAACGGTCGGAATTTTATCTCGCTTCATGATGCGATAGAACTCCTCGATCTCATAGAAAAATATGACATCGATATCGAAGTTTCACATAGTATCGGAGACGAAAAGAATGCCGTAAGCCTCATCACAGTATATAAAGCGAAGGGGCTCGAGTGGCACTCTGTCTATGTTCCATGTATCACAAGAAGTGAGTATCGTATGGGGAAAATGGGCGGAACTATCCTCCCGAAGAATCTCCCACTCGAAGCTGAAAAAGACCTCGATGAAGATATCGAGCGACTAGTGTATACAGCACTTACTCGTGCCAAAGACTCTCTCACGATGAGTTATTCAGAACAGAGTATATCTGAAAAAGCTCTCGAACCACTCGCTTGTATTGAGGTCGAAAGTGGTGAGTGGGAAGAGCTCACTAGTGTTCCCATCACGAGCCTTACTCTGACCCTCGAAACAGAGAAAAAAGACCTCTTTGCACTTCCCTATCTCGGTGAGGAACGGGCATTTCTCCGAGATCGCATCGAAAAACAGTTTGTCATGAATGCTACGGCGCTTCAAAACTTTCTCAATATCGCCGATGCCGGACCAGAATACTTTGTCGCGAATACGCTCCTCCGATTTCCCCAAGCCAAAAATATCGCAGCCTCTTATGGATCCGCTATCCACAAATCACTTGAAGATTTCTTTCTCGATTATAGTGCAAGAAAATCCTATATGAAAGAGATTCTTTTTACATCTTTCGAAGAGTATCTCAAAAAGGAAGGATTCGATAAGAAGACTGAATCTGACTACCTGGAACGAGGAAGGACGAATCTCGAATCCCTCTATACAGAAATCAGCGGTCAATCCTATGGAGAACTCTTCCTCGAGTATGACTTCCGCACGGCCTACGGCGGGATATTTCTTCCGGTGGAATGAACTCCGGTATTCCTAAATGAAAATAAAGATTCTAGAGTCAATAATACTTCATCCGACGTACCAGCATCTCAACTTACCAGCCATCCAGCCATCCAACTTACCGGAAAGATCGATCGTATCGAGAAACTTGCTGATGATACACTCATTATTACAGATTATAAAACAGGGAGTGGCTTTGATACTTTCGATGGAAAATGAGCTGAATATGAAAAAATCAAACAATGGAAGTACCGGCTCCAACTCTCGTTCTATGCTATCCTCTTCGAACTCTCTCCTCGCTGGAGGATGTTTTCGAAGAAGCAGTACGAACTCTTCTTTGTCGAAAAAAATCGAGATGAAGACCGATTCCATCGAGTCGTCGAGTACATCCAACCGGGTGAGGTAGATCGGACAAAGAAACTTATCATCGCAGCTATGTCGAAGATCCAGTCCCTCAACTTTCCAGATGTTTCGAAGTACCCGAAGACGCTTGAAGGGATACGAATGTTTGAGGAGGACTTATTGAGTTGACAAATATAATAATATATATAATATATTTTCATGTCATTGAGTTACGCTGAAACCTTATCGATTGCGGAGGGTACCTGCCGTTTGATTGCACCTTACTGTAAAGCAACTCAAATTGTTGGTAGTTTAGCAAGGGAGTTAGACTTTTCTGATCCTAGAACTTCAGAAAATATTGATATTCTTGTTGTACCGAATCCGGAATTATTTCCATTTATTTCTTTCCAACACTATAAAAAAGAGGTATTAAATTTAACTTGAGTAGAATTTTTCCCGCACACTCAGTGGTTTGCGCTCATGACTTTTGTTAGAGAATCAATAAAAATCAGAATTTTTACAGCCACAGAGAGCGATTTCTGAGTAGCCACTCTCATATTTACCTGAAGCAATAATTTTAATTTGACACTTATTGATAGAGCGAAAAGGCTTTGACTAACATTCAATACGGACGAAAAATGAATATGGTGAATTTGGAATAAATCTAGGGAATTACTTACTGATTGAACTGAAGAATCTGTTTTTAGTGCTCTCAGTATCAAGTTTATCCCAAAAAATAAGAGATCTCTTTTTGAGAAAGATCCGAGTATTTTAGAAGCACTGTAATAATTAGTCATGTACTAATTCAACGACGGGACAATGTAGAGAATGGAATATAGTGGCTGATATTTCTGATGAAATGCTACATCTTCGAAAAATTTCTTGAAACTTCTTCTCCATTCACATCTGAACTTTATCAATTTCTTGGAAATTATACCCTGTAGACTCGTACCGGAAGTTCTTTCCCATCCTCTCCCCTATCCTCACTAATAAGTTCCAATCCGGTAACCTGGAAGGCATAGGAAATAATCCGAGTTCCGGGCTTAAGGGTTTTCTGGAATTTCTCGACGATCCCTCATCGAAGGGTATCTGGAAGACCGAAGACGAAAATACAGCTTGCATCAGAAAAGTCAGTGTGGAAAATATCCCGAAGAAGGAATATCGGACGAGGACCTTTCGTACAGATTCGGCGAATCTGAGCTATCAGATACAGTACTGGGAAGAACTCAACTCCGATCACTTTCGCCCCACTTCGAGCCAAGACAAATGCGACCCTTCCATCACCACTCCCGAGATCATAACAAATATCATCTTTGGTCAGGTTTGCGGTCCGGTTAATCCTCTCAAGATCTCGTGAACGGGTCGGAACCCACGGAGCAAAATACCGCATCTTGAGTACGAAGTAGAGAAGGATGAGGAGGAAGACAATTGTAAGCATTATTTCTAAGGAGAATCGATAAAGGGTTGTAAGTTTGAAACTCGCTCTTCTATTTCAAAGTTTCTTTTATTTCTACTTTTCTACCTCTTCTGCCTTTCTACCTTTTAAATTTTTCCATCGTCTATCCTTCCATCCTTCCTCACAGCTCTCTGATCTGCTACTTCTTACGTAAACACCACCAGAAAATTCCAAATATTGCCCCTGCCGCATGTCCAACCAGTGAAATATTTCCAAAAAGTCCAAGCCCGATATTGACGAGGAGCATCAATCCTACCTCATTCGCCATAGGGTGCTTCAGGGTATGAAGGTCGATCCAGAGATACGAGAGCAACGCCATACAAAATCCGCTAATTCCAATAGTCGTGACCCATGGACTTGTCCATATTATGAGAGCAGATGCTACAAAAAGAGTGTTGAGTGCAAAGAAGATCCAGAATTTGTTCCCTTTGATACGTGATTCAATCTCTGGTCAAATCTGGTAAAGAAAATAACTATTGAAAGCAATATGGAGTAAGCTCCCGTGAAGAAACTGATACAATAGTATTTGAAGAGGAAGTACAATGTAATTATTAGTATAAAAAGCTTCGCTATTCATCCCGAAAGAGTTCAGAAGGGGAAAAACCTGTGAAGCGAGATAGACTGCTACACAGATGACAATGAGAAGATGCGATTTATACTTTCTAGGATCAAAAGCGATGAGTGGATTCATAAAATACTGATATTATGTAGTAAAGCATTTGTGAGGAATAAAAATCCCTCATGACTGAAGGATTATATTGATTTTTTGAGTGGAAGAAAGAGAATAATTACTTTCGAAGATCGAGCTTCGCAATAAGTGACTCATAGCGGGCAAGTTCCTTTCTCTTGAGGTAATCAAGAAGCTTACGGCGCTTCGCGACCATCATCACGATACCGCGACGAGAGTGGTTATCTTGCTTATGTTCTTCGAGGTGCTTCTTGAGGTGTTCGATGCGATCCGTGAGGATAGCAACTTGAACTTCCGGAGAACCAGTATCACCCTTATGGGTAGCGAATTTCTCCATAATCGCTTTTTTTGCTTGCCTTTCCATAGAAAGTATTTTGTAAAAGAATAAATGCTAAACCAGAAAATACGCCAGTAAAGCGAGAATAGTATACGGAAAAGTAGCTGGGAAGCAAAAGTTATTAAAAATTGCAATCTTGTTTTCTATAAAGAAATTATCATCAAGTGATTCTGATGTAGAAGTCTCTTGTCCTTATTATAATACCTGCCTCAGTGCAGTGATATTGAAAGCATAGTCCATCTTGGTCGAGCCAAGGATACCGAGGTATCATTCGTATCCATTGATTTCTATCTTCTTCGCGATGATAGTCGAGCTCTCGAGCTCCGGAAGGACACTCTCCTCCCCGATGAAGACGCTGACCCGAGTCGTGATATCGAGACTCGCGAGTACATCGAGAAACTGATGTTTATTTTCGAGAAACTTGATCACCTGATACATCTCATCCCCTATGACTCATCGATTGCGATCCAGGTAATTCGAGAGTCCGACATAATAGGAAGCGCCAAGAGACGGTATAGAAGCAAAGGTAATTTCGCCAGTAATTTTTGTCAAACGTGAAACGAGAGTATAGAGAATATCGTCGATACGATTATTTTCGAGTTTGCGTACGTACTGTTCTTCCGCTTCGAGAAATACCGCAGGAAGGGCTTCCATCAGATAGTCGACAAAAACCCGAAGTCCTCGGTTGGTCGGAAGTCGTCCGGCACTGTTATAGGGTTGGAATATAAGCCCCATTTTCTCGAGGCTCATCATATCATTGCGTACCGTCGCACTCGAAACATGGAGGTCATACTTCGTCAGAAGTGACTTGGATCCGGTAATCTCCCCTGTTTTTATGTACTCCTCGATGATGTATTTGAGGATCTGGATCTTCCTCTGGTCGATTTTTTTCATAGGATGAGCTGTTCTTGAGTTTACTTATTGATCTCAGAGATAATGATAATTTTTATAGTTTTTCTACTCGCATCGATACTCAATGATGTCCGATGATCTTCGCTTTGTCTCATATACTGATTTCTGTATCAGATTCGATAAGGTAATCGACTCCGTCGAGAGAAATCTTGAGGTCACCACCGACTTTTTTCACTGTACGTATCTGTCCAATGTATGAGTCTGCTCATTGAGTAGTGTCTGGAAAGGAGGATTTCAGATATTTCGGTAAAATAAATGCGAAAAGAAGGCTTGCAAGAGCAAATATAATCCCCTGAGTTATATCCATATCTACCGCTCAAGTAGAGTATACATAGAGAGCAACGATCGTCCCAGAAAGAGCAAGTGAAAGACCGTAAAAAGTTGCCGTCAGCACTTCTATGATAAGAAACCCGATGATCAAAGCAATCCAAGTGTAGAGAAGGGGCATAGGAAAAAGATTAAGATTATAGTGCACAGTGCACACAGTGGAAATTTTGAATTTTATGACTCTAGCTTCTTGATAAGAGAATATATCATTTTCAGTATTTCATCTAGAATCGATTGTTGTATTTCGAATCTTTCTGAGTCAAGGTATCAGAGCTCGCATGCAAGGAGGAGCTGAGTTTCGAGTTCCATCGCCGAACCTTTTGCTTTATGAAGAAATCTTATGTATTCTTGATTACTTCACCTTCCACTTCATTCTGCAATGTTCGAAACTATGGAGACAGAAGCTCTTCTCATCTGCTCCGTAAGAGAGAATTGTTCTTCTTTCGGAAAATCTTTTGTAAACAAATACATATTCTTCGCAAGAGAGAAGGACTTTTTCCAAACTTCTAGGTTTTGAAAGTAGGATGCCATAAACGTAAATTACACCTTTGTGCGCACTCTGTACTGTGTACTGTTCACTAACTTGCTACTTCGAACTTCCGAATATTTTCGAAACCCCGGCGAGAATATCACTATCAAGGATGTACTTCGTATTTTGCCCGAGCGCTGACTCGATCACCTTGAGTTGTTCCTTCGTGACTGCCGCTCACTTAAAAAATGAAACGGCTGCATTTGCTTCGAGTTCGAGGGCTTTCGCTTTCGCTTCGGCAACGGCAACCATGGCACTCGCTTCTCCCTGGGCTCTGAGGAGCTGAGATTCTTTGGCCCCTTCAGACTGGAGAATCTGAGACTGCTTATCTCCTTCTGACTTGGTAATGAGAGACTGTTTGTAGGCTTCCGCTTCGAGGATCACCGCTCGTTTCTCTCGCTCTGCCTTCATCTGCTTGCTCATGGCATTCTGGATATCTTCTGGTGGATCGAGGCGCTTGATCTCGACGCGGAGGACCTTGATTCCCCATTTTCCTGTTTCTCGGTCGAGGGATTCGAGGAGTTTGCCATTGATCGTCTCACGATTCGACAGTGTCTCATCGAGTGACATCGTCCCGAGTACACTTCGAAGGTTGGTCTGAGCGAGATTTACGACTGCCATGAAGACATTATTGATATTGTACGTTGCTTGCTGCGGATCCATGATCTGGACATAGATGACTCCGTCGACGGCCATCCCCACATTATCTTTTGTGATAATCTGCTGCTCCGGAACCGTGACGACTTGTTCTCGAACATCGATCTTACGAATGGTCTGAATCCCAGGAAAGAGGAAAAAAATCCCTGGTGAAACCGTATCCGTATATTTCCCGAGGAACTCTCGAAGTCCGACCTCACCCTGGTTGATTTTGCGGATAAACATCGGGATCAAGATCGCGAGGGCGATGAGCAGTCACACGATAAATCATGGGGTCATAGAAAATTTGATTAAATAATAAAAACACTATAATCCTAACGTTTTATACATATTTTGCAAGCGGAAATTGGGTTGTTATCAGTAGACTAAGAAGTAAAGAAAAGAGTTTATTAGTTGATCGTAACACAACCAAAAAAACCAACAAACTAACCAACCAAACTATGACGATCAATATCACAGCTATCGGTGGAGGCGCTGGAACCTTCAATGTTCTCTACGGACTCAAACGCAATCTTGACTTCAATATTTCTGCGATTATCTCAGTCGCCGACAACGGAGGGACGACTGGTTCTATCCGTGATAAATATGGGATACTCCCACCAGGAGATATGCGTCGTGCGATCGCGGCCCTCGCCAAAAATACCGAAATGGTACGAAAGCTTTTCGAATACAAGTTCGATGAAGAAGGCGTCATCGGTGGAAATAAGATCGGAAATGTCCTCCTCACGGCGCTCGTCGATATCTGTGGGGGAGATTTCCAGAAAGCCGTCGATGTCATGTGTGAGATGTTCGATGTGAAGGGGCGTGTCATCCCTGTAACCCTCGAGGATGTGAACCTCGCTGTACGATTCGAAGATGGGGCGGTCGTCGTCGGTGAGAAAAATATCGATGTCTCTGATAAAAATGTCTTCGAACGGGCGCACAACCTCGATCAGAACATCGTCGATGCCTGGCTCGATGGGAATCCTGGAACTCTCAATCCTCGGGCTCGAGAAGCTATCATGAATGCGGACTATGTCATCATCGGACCCGGAGATCTCTACACAAGTATAGTCCCGAACCTCCTATCAGTCGGTATGAGAGAAGTGCTCCATGCGACGAGTGCAGAGCTCATCTATGTATGCAATGCGATGACCAAGCGGGGTGAGACGACCAATATGGAAGTCATCGACTTCATCGATACGATCGAGAAATATATCGATCCAGGCAAACTCGACTACGTCATAGTAAACAACGGGCATATTTCTGAGGACATCGTCACCAAGTATAAAACCGAGGAAAACAAAAAACCTCTCAAAATCAAAGATGCGAACCTATTTCTCGGGAAATCCTACAAGATTATCGAGCGAGATATCGTCAATGATGACGACTACGTCCGCCATGATCCGATGAAACTCGGGAAAATCCTGGAGGATATCGTGAATGGGTGGATAAAATAGTCCACCTTTGCTCCCCCCCTCGTCTTTTTTGTCATTCTTACAAAGCGAGAATCTGTCCCTTTCTCGAAGAATACTTGCGAGTGAGGATGACACAAAAATAAGTCGAGGGTAATACAAATAAGAAAACTCCATTTTTTAATTCTCGGTCTTTTTTTGTCATTCTCCGTGAGGAGAAGCTGCATCCTCTCGAGAGATCCTCGCGAGCGAGGATGACACAAAAAGTCGAGGGTAGTACAAATAAAAAAGCCTCGATTTTGTCATCTCGGAACGAGAATCTGTCCATTTTTTGTCACTTTCGGAAGAAGAATCTGTCCATTTTTTGTGTCATTCTCCGCCAAGAGTATATGTATCCTTTTGGAGAGATCCTCGCGAGCGAGGATGACATACAAAAACAAACATTAAAAAAGCGGGCCCCGAGGGACTCGCTGAAAGCACAAAGGTCTGTGCCAGGAGGATCGTCACATGGATTAATACGAACTCCGAAGAGTCATACAAAATCATCTAACGTCACTCTTGTAATTTGTTTTTGTATTGAGGAGGGGGAAGGTCTGCTTGTGAAGGTTTCAATACCCGCACATAACAGCCTTCCCCTCCATCACGCGACGATCACTGCAGCAGGCCCGTGCCAGCCGAAGTGGTGTCGTCGGTCATCGTCACCGCGGTCGTCGCCTTGTAGCCTTGCGCGCCTTCGCCCATTTCGGCGTGCTTCTTGGCCGGAGCGGCCTTCTTGGCGGTGCCTTGGCTGATGGTGCCGCTGGCGCCCGGGGCTTCGATCATGCAGCCGGCCTTCTTGACGTGTGCGCCTTGCTCGTCGCGCTCACGGCGGCAGGTGTCGGCCATGGTCAGCGCAGCAGCACCTTGGTTCATGCCGAGGGCGAAACCCGTGAGGGCCAAGAGAGATTTCTTCATTGGGAAAGTACTCCATCTCTGACACAATCCTAGAAACTTAGCCTGGGGGCGGAAAAACCCAAGTTGCACCGTAGGGGGACTGCCCCAATCGGAATTTGGACTTGCGTCCACTGTCCTCGACAAAGAGGATTTTTTCATCATAAAATAAAATCTCCTGTATGCAAGAGGAGATTAAATTCGGATAAGTCAGAAAAGAGTAGAGATAATCACCCCACACCAACATGAATACTGGAATCATCTTCGAGTATAGGGATTCTTCCAGTCCCACGAAAGCGTTGAAATGACAGCGGCATCGATTGGCTTGAATCGAAATACATTGGCACACTCATCATAGAAAGCTTTTGCTTCGGTTTCTATCTGCATCATTGATATTCGTTCTTGGGAAGTAGGTAACTGATCAGTGCTCTCGAGTGCTGTCACTCGACTTTGTCATCTTCCTATTTTTTCGATAAACTGAAGGGCACGAGATTTATTTTCCTCTATGAATGCTCGTTTTCTCGGATCATTGGCACATCGCAGGACGATCCGATGCATTTGGTTCACTGAAAAAAACTCAGTCGTGAATTCGTCAGCTCATCACTTCAGTATGATTACGAGTTCCCTAAGAAGAGTATGTCGAAAATTTCAGCTATCCTCTGATGGATCCAGCGACCCTATTTCCTTCCAGAAGTGTCATCGCTTCGAAAAATGGAGAATTACTCTATCATTTGTAATACGGAATTGGGAAGGATCTCTCACTGGAAGACTGATATATCTGCCTGCCTCTGAGAATTCTGAAAGAGTCATCACTTCTTGAGTCCTGAGTCTCGTACCTGCTCTGATATCCTCCAGTGATAATCTCTCCCCACCATATTGAATTCATCACTCTCTGTACCATTTTGGTTGATTTTCGAGATCGATCTTCCATTCTCATTCTTCTATCGTAGATTATTATAAAATGCCATATATTAGTAATAAATTAATATATTTTGTCAATAAAAAAACCTCAGACATGCTGAGATTTTTTGTAATACTATGGTTAATCCTTCACTACAATACTGAGCATCTTGTTCGGGATGAATATCTCCTTCACAAGGATCTTGCCTAAGATCCACTTCGCGATATCGGGATTTTCCATAGCGAGTGATGAGACCTCTTCCTGCATCACGCCATTGAGACACGTGAGCGTACCACGAAGTTTTCCATTGACCTGGATGGCAATCGTCACCTCATCATCGATAAGCATGAAGTCGTCATACTCAGGCCACGGAGCGAAGTATATGCTGTTTTCAGTTTTCAGTTTTCAGTTTTCAGTTTTCAAAACAGGAAACACTCAACTCTCAACTCTCAACTGATAGAGTTCCTCCGCCATATGCGGTGCAAATGGGTGGAGGAGGATGGAAAATTTCTCTTTCCACTCGAGAGCGAATTCCTGATCCGTAGGAACACCTTCATTCAGGAGAATCATAAGAGCAGAAATAGCAGTATTGAACTTATAATCAACGATATCTTCCCCGACTTTTTTCACGGTTTTATGGAGAAGTTTCATTTTCTTCATGTCTTTGTCCCCACTATCTGCTATCTGCTGTCTGCTATCTGTTGCTAAGAAGGTAGCATACGCCTTATCGAGGAATCGCCTCACACCGATAATCGCCTCTTGATTCCAAGGGGCTGTGTCCGTAAATGCTGACATACTCATCTCATAGAGTCGTAGTGTATCAGCACCATACTGAATTACGATATCATTCGGATTGACGACATTTTTGAGGGATTTACTCATCTTCGCGACGACCTGTTTCACCTCTTTTCCCGTCTCTGTTTCGAAAAATTTCCCATCCCGTTCCTCGACGAGATCGACCGCGACGAGTCCACCATCGCTTCGTTCGTACGCATATGCGAGGATCATCCCTACATTGGTCAGCTTCTGAAATGGCTCAAGGGTGGGAACTACTCCGATATCGAACAACACCTTATGCCAAAATCTCGCATAGAGGAGGTGGAGGACCGCATGTTCAGCCCCACCGACATACTCATCGACATTCTGCCAGTAGTACATGGCGTCTTGGCTCGCGAGGGCTTCCGGATTTTTCGCATCCATATACCTGAGATAGTACCAGCAACTTCCTCACCACTGAGGCATCGTATTGGTCTCAAGCTTTCAGCTGAGATTAGACGCAAGCTTCACATTCACCCAATCAGGAACGGTCGCGAGGGGAGACTGTCCATCACCTGATGGCTCATACTTCTCGACTTCGGGAAGAAGGAGCGGAAGGCGAGAATCGATGAGGAGTTTCCCAGTGAGTCCTTCATATACTTTCGAAAATACCTTTCCATCAATAACGAGATATTCACCTGATTCGTCATGCTGATCTTGCGAAGCATCCAGGAATTCTGGATCCTTCGTTTCATTCCATTTCACTCAGGATGACGAAACCAATACAGAAGCCTCTCCCATCTTCGCATCCTTCATCTTCTCTATTCTTGGCAATCTCATATAATCTTCATAGGAAATATGAATCAGTGGAATCGGCTCTCCCCAGTAACGCTGGCGGGAAAAAAGCCAGTCACGGAGCTTATAGTTGACTTTCTTATGACCAAATCACTCCTTCTCGGCTTTTTCCGAAAGGATCTTGCGAGCCTCAATAGAAGAAATACCTGAATATTCTCAAGAGTTCCAGAGTGTTCAGTCATTTCAAAAATCATTATTCCAATCTATTGAATATGCCTCATTATATTTTCACTCATTAACATACTGAAGAAATCTATCTGATCGACTTCAAGTAGTTAAAATGGAACATTTTATTTTTATACCCTCCTCTTTATACTTCTTTGCAAACTCAAAATCTCGTTCATCATGAGCGGGAACAGCCATCACCGCACCGGTCCCATAACTTCCGAGAACATAGTCCGCGATCCAGAGTGGAACGGATTCACCGTTATACGGATTGACCACATAGGAACCCGTAAATACTCCAGTTTTCTCTTTTCCCTCATTCGTCCGGTCGAGGTCCGTTTTGGCTTTGGTATTTTTTATATACTCTTCACACTCTTTTCGATGTTCTTCAGCGATAAAATCTTCTACACTCGGGTGATCAGGAGCGAGAACCGCATAGGTCATCCCGTAGACCGTATCGACACGAGTAGTATACACACGGATCGATTCGGTAATATCCTCAAGGATTTCTGGAAAGTAAGTAATTCCGTCTGAAGTATTGAAATGTCCCTTTTTCTCATATTCATGGATTTGGATATTCGAGAAGCTTTTGTAGTACTTCTTAACTTCGTCGAATCCGATATATGGATCATCTTTCGAGATATGGAGAAATACCTCGCTCGTATGATGGCTAATAGCTTCGAAATCTATCTCATTTGCCGTATAGATAGCGAATGCTTGTTGGTTTTTAGTGATATCACCATTTGAGTCAATTCCCATATAGTGAGCGACTCCATGATAGGTGGGTGCGACTAGAATGAGTGCTTTCACCTTCGTATCAAGATTTTCGATGTATTTCGCAGCAAGCTGTCCTCCGAGTGAATGACCGATTATGAGGGAATTTCCATCTAGCTCGGAAGTGAATTGCTTAAGAAAATCCAGTTGTTCAACCATATCTGGACTATCTGAATTCGGAAGATCGGGAACGATGACATGGTATCCTATCTGTTCAAGCGATATTTTCAGAGAAGGAAACCAGTTACTCTCAGCCTTCCCTTCCCAACCATGCAGGATCAGAGCTGTAGGTCGGAAACTAAATCCCCCCTCCCCCTTTTCTCAAGGGTAAATTACCGATTTCATCATCTGGAACTCACACCCTTCGCTTTTGCCGATCCAGTTCCGTTGCATTTCCTTGATCCCTTCAGGCCAGTCGAGACCATCGAGATCGGTAATGAGTCGATCCGCATACTCGGTAATCCGAAGTACCCACTGACGAAGCAGTTTCTTCTCGACGGGATGTCCCCCGATCTCACTCTTCCCATCAATCACTTCTTCATTCGCGAGGACGACCTTCAGTGCGGGACACCAGTTCACGGGCATTTCGGCTTCGTAGGCAAGTCCGCGTTTAAAGAGTTGAGTAAATATCCACTGCGTCCACTTATAGTACTCTGGATCGGTCGTATCAACCATACGATCCCAGTCATAAGAAAACCCGAGAGCCTTCATCTGACCCAGAAAAGTAGCAATATTGGCTTCGGTCGTAATCTTCGGATGGGTTCCGGTTTTTACCGCATAGTTCTCAGCGGGAAGCCCGAACGCATCGAATCCCATCGGATGAAGCACATTGAATCCTTTTGCATGGTAGTATCGACTGACGATATCAGTTGCTGTATAACCCTTCGGATGGCCAACATGAAGGCCTGCTCCCGATGGATAGGGAAACATATCGAGGATATATTTCTTCGGACGCTTTACTTGAATTTTGTCATCCTCGCTTTGCGAGGAACTCTCGGGAACAGATTCTCGTTCCGAGAATGACAAATCTGAAGATGGATTCTCTGTATGGAATACATTATGCTCTTCCCAGAACTTTTGCCATTTTTTTTCTATAGAGAGGTGATCGTAGGGCATAAGCAAGTTATAAATTATAAATTATGAAGAATCCATAATCTGTGAGAAATCCCTTCCAATATAGAGAAAATAGCGGAAAAGACAACAAAAAAATCCCCAGATTTTTCTGGGGATTTTGGTACGGTTACTATTTTGTAGTAAGTGCAGAAATCACCCAACTCACAATAGAGTAAGCAACCCACACTACGATAATACCCACCACCACTTGGATGATGATTGTTTTCGCTTTCTTCATCTTCTCCTCATCACCCCCAGCTGTCATGAGCTGGAATCCTGCATAGATAACAAAAAGTACAGCGATAATCGTAATAAATTGAAGCAGACTTTTGATCAGGGTCATGATAGCATTTTCTCAACTTCCCCCTGTATTGAGCGGATCTGCTTTCGCACAACCAAATATAGCACAACCATCTGCAAAAGTTTCTTGGATTGCCAGAGTAGTTACAAAGAGAGAAAGACCGATTTTCTTGAGAGAGTTCATATAAAAAAGGTTAAGAAATATCAAGAAGACCACACTATAATAGCATGTTTGAAATAAAAAGTCAAAAATAAATACTGAAAAGGAATAAAAAAGTCTTTCCATAGTAGAAAAGACATTTTTTTATTTGCCAGAGATATACCTTCGTCGATATCGAGAAACTACACGGTTGTCCCTGCCTCATCAAGAGTGACTACCGGTGTTGGTTTTGCAAGGATAGTACTTACTGGAGCCTTTTGCTTGACATCGAGTACATATGGAAGGAGTGCCATATATCGAGCACGCTTGATAGCTTGTGCCAGTTTTTTCTGATTCGAAAGGGATACTCCACTATAGTATCGTGGGATGATACGGTTGAACTTCGTGAGGTACTGTTTGAGAAGGACAGTGTCTTTAAAATCGATGGACTTGAGTCCAAGAGCCTCGATCGGGCAAGGTTTTTTTGCGGTCATAGGAGGAATATAAGGTTTTAAAAGGGTAAACTTGATCTTCAATATTTATATTGGATGGTGGCTAGAAGAGTATATTTTTGTCATTCCCATGAAAATATGAATCTATTGAGCACGCAGAGTTTCCAATGCTAGAATTTCTCAATATCTGAGAAATCATCGATTTCAAGCTCTGTAGGGGTATCACTTCGAATCATATCTCCATCTTCTCGCTTGGAGAGGAAAATAAGCTGATCAACGACGACTTCCGTCTTATGGAGCTTCGTTCCATCTTCTTTGTCGATCATACGGGTTTTGAGATGACCCTCGATATAGACGAGTTTTCCTTTCGTGAGGAATTGTTCTGTTTTCTCAGCGAGTGGCCCCCAAGTGACACAGTTCGTATACTCGGCTTCACTATTCATCTCACCGGAAGGAGTTTTATAGTACCGATTAGTCGCGATCGTGAATACAGCGACTTTCTTATCACCAGTAGTAGTTTTTACGAAAGGATCTTTGGTTACATTTCCGATAAGGATAACTTTATTGACCGTTCTCATACGATAGAAAGGTTAGGATTAATCTTCGAGGCGTGTAAACATAAACCTCCAGATATCTTTACGGATATTGAAGGAATTGGTCACATCGAAAAAAGATACTCCATCAGCTGTTTCGAGAGTATAGAGCATATAATGACCGGTGAGGGATGAGTTGATCTTATAGGCGAGATCTTTCACTCCCATATCTTCGACCGAGACGATTTTTGCCGTCGTTTCCTCGAGATCACGTTCGACTTGTTCAAGAAAAGTGGAAGTTTCATCAGCAGGAAGTGCTGGATTGACTATCATCATGAGTTCATATTTTCTCATAGGATCCTGTGGGTTAGTATCTTACACCTGAGTGGAAGAAGGATATAAATTGCGCAAATTACGCGAACAGGATTATAGAGAAAGTGAAACGAATAGCAAGAGATTATTTATCTACTCGACTGGAAACGCTTACCGATGACTTGTATCAATCTAGAATTGCAGAACGCAACATTGAGTCTGCCGTACATTCCTCTCGAATCTGACAGAAGAGTCCAGGATGATATAAGCACCTTGTCACTTTGGAGAAAAACCTCAGTTTTCTCAAATTTTCTATACTGAGTATAGATTACTTTGAGCTCATTCGGTCAAAAATCTACAAATGAGAAAAAGACAAGTCGAAAAAGGTGAGATTTTTGTATTACTATAAAAATGTGATAGACTAAAAATAACTTCACGAATTCATATCTATCTCACTATGACTCGAACAAAAATAACATCACCCACCCTTGCGAAGATTCATGGAAGAATTCCCGATGATGAAATGAGTCGCAAGATTGTATCGAAACTCCTCCAGTACAATGCTCGGTATGAGGCGATTACTCAGACCATTCTCTCGCACTCAGAACGAGCTTTTATGGATGCTCGACTTGCCTTTCTCGAATCCTACTACAAAGAACTCGATGAGAAGCAACATCCAGCGATGAAGTCCTATGTGAGTGAACTCCTCTCCCATCCCGAGATGATACAATTTATATAGGTATCAAGTGGAAAGTTATCAAAAATCCCCATATATAATGGGGATTTTTTTATTTTAAAACGTTCTATATACTTAACCTCTGTGTATCAATTCAAAATGAGTAGTTTTCTTGCCAACCATACATATCGAGTAGATCCCTCACTACGCTCGGGATAACATTTTTCTTGGCGAATCGTCACGAGTTATGGTAACCCTTGGAGAAAAATGTTACTTCACATCCTTGAAGGTGTGCTTGACGTGCTTTCGAAGCTTCTTGTCATACTTCATAAGGGTAAGCTTCTCTCACTGAGGAAGATTACGCTTCTGAACTGGATAGACATACCATCCGAGACCGCTTTCTGATTTTCCAACTTGGTATGTAGTTTTTCCTTTAGACATAAGACGAATTTTTAGAAATTAGATATCAAAAGATTTAATAAAAAGATTCTATAGAAATATTTTATATTGCAAGTTTGTTTTTGCTTTTCGTCCATTTTTTTATATAGTTCTAGCCTTTTAGAGCACGTGTTTTCGAGAAAATTATCTTGAAACTTTTTACTTTCAACCTTTCACTCTTCTTATGTTTATCGATGAAGTAGTCGTCACCTGCCGAGCCTGACGTGGATGAGACGGGATCATCTCATGGAGAAAAGAAAAATATATCCCGAAAGGAGGACCATTCGGAGGAAATGGAGGAAAATGAGGCAATGTCATCCTCAGGACGACTACGCATGAGAATACCCTCGTGAAGTACCGACACCTGAAGCTCATAAAAGCCGAATGGGGTGGAAAATGAGGAACCCAAGAAATGACGGGAGTGAAGGGAGAAGATACGATCCTCGAAGTGCCAGTCGGGACACTAGTCACTGATGCCGAAGATGGCACAATGATCTGTGACCTTACGAAACCAGGAGAAGAGTTCATCCTCTGCGAATGAGGAAGATGAGGATTCGGAAATGCCCACTTCAAAGGATCGACTCGACAGGCTCCGAACTTTGCCGAACTCGGGGATATCGGAGATGAACGAATGGTAAAATTCGAACTCAAGCTCGTCGCTGATGTCGGTCTTGTCGGACTTCCAAATGCTGGAAAGTCAACTACCATACAATCTATCACCAATGTAAAGCCTAAGATCGCTCCCTATCCATTTACGACCATCATCCCAAATCTCGGAGTGATGGAATACAAGGGACGATCTATCGTCATCGAAGATGCTCCAGGACTCATCGAGGGCGCAAGTGAAGGGAAAGGTCTCGGGATAGAGTTCCTCAAGCATATCGAACGCACGAGTGTCATCGTCCACCTTATCGATGCGAGTGTCGGTGAAGAGGAAATCATCAAAAACTACCACATCATCCGTCATGAACTCGAACAGTGGGGGAGAAAAAATGGGATGAGGGATGAGTGATGAGGGAGAGTGGAGGGTGAATGAAAAGAAAACTCTGAGGAAGAAGGAATCCACCCATATGCGGAAACTCCTGTCACATTGGAAAATTCAGCAGAAAAAATAAACTCAAGAGGAACGCTTGCGGATAAACCAGAACTCATTGTCTTTTCGAAGGCGGATATTATCGATGCGGAAATGCTCGACGAGATGGTCAAGGCCTTCGAGAAACAAACCAAGAAGAAAGTCGCACTCACGATTTCGGCTGGAGCCTATATCCGTACGGATGAGCTCAAAGATCTCTTCCTTGAAATCATCCCAGAAATCCCACTCCCAAGAGAAATCGAAGAAGATGAAGAATGAATGCTTCTCGAGGCAGAAAAAGAGGATAGAAAAGTAAAAATCTATGATCTCAAGCGAGAAAAAGATCCGAAACGATGTCGCATCAAACGTATCGATGACAAGACCTTCGAGGTCACGGGAGAGCGTATCGAAGAAATCGTACGAATGACCGATATCCGCTACGTCGATGGGATCAATCGTGTCTATGACGTTATGGAACGCCTCGGGGTGATCCGGAAAATCAAACTCATGATCACGAGCGAGATTGCCGAGTGAGGGCATACCGGATTCTTCGTCGGGGAAGATGATATCGAATCTCCGGACGTGCTCATAGCTGGTAAAAAATTCTCCCTCGAAAACATCCTTTTTATGAAGGGGGCGAATGAGTAGAAATCGTTACTTTTGCCCGGTAATTTGGCTAAGTCTTTCAGAAACGATTGCTGATAAGGTTTGTGGAGCTGGATGAGGATTAGTTGCGAGTGATATTCAGTAGAATCGTATCACATCTTGCATTGATTGTAGTAGAGACACCTGTTCTTCTCATGACATATTATGAAATACTTCTGTCGGTTTTGCCATTTGAAACAAACGAGAATCATGTTCAAATAATTTTATGAAAACTACACTCAAGGTAGCATGCATTGAGGAAAAATCTGATTCGTGATCTTCAGGAGTTTGGATGGATGCCATAATAATATCAAAAGGTGATTTTATTTATGGTATCACTAATTTGATAAAAATACAAAATTATCTTCATTTCTTTACCATCCTCGGAAACTCTACTACCGCATCCCATATCCGTTTCCATCGTTTTCGTGGGTCCAGGATGAGGCGATAGAGCCACTCGAGTCCGAGCTTCTGGATCAGTAGAGGAGCACGTTTCTGAAGGCCGAGGAGGTAGTCAAATGATGAACCGACTCCGAGTCATACGACTGAGGTATCGTCAGGAAGATAATTCCAGATTTCGATGAGTCGCTGTTCCTGAGTTTTCATCCCGATACAAGAAAAGACATAGGAGATATTCTCTTCTTGGATTATTTGTGCTATGGCTTCGGGTGATGATTCTCCATCGAAACAGATATATAGGCTAAGTTCCGGGAATCGCAAGGCAAAAAGTTCAGGAAGTTGAGACTGGATTTCTTTTTTTCGTATTTCGAACATATTTTTCGGAGTTTCGATACGATAGTTATCGATCATCAGGATCTTCTTACCTGATTTCTGAGCAAAACCTACAAGATCTCGAGTAAGATTACTTCATGAAATAAGTTCTCCATATTGCCCTTCGAGGTATTTTTTCGAGAAAAGCGTACGAAATGCTGCAGAGAGAAACCACCTCCCCTCTTGCATCATCTGTCCGACATAGAGGCCATTAGCATCAGGAGTAAGATAATCAGCTCATTGTAGTAGCTGAAGAAACTCACTATCCTTCGAAGCACGAAGAAGTATTTCTGGATTCGGTGTAAATACTAGAGTTTTCCCTTTAGGATTTTTTATAAGTTCGATGAAGTCGAGGTATTTTCCAACGTAGAGATGAAGTCCAAGAAACTGCATAGATTATTTACGTCCAAAATCATCCTCATACCGCCTGATATCATCTTCTCCGGTATAACTTCCACACTGGACTTCGATCACGACAAGTGGTTCTGATCATTCATTCGAAAGCCTGTGGAGGAAATGAGCGGGGATATAGCAAGATTCATTGATATGTACCTTACGGATACTTGATTCCTCTTGAAGTGCCTCAGGTCGAATATCGACGGTCGCTTCCCCAGAGACGACAGTCCAGTGCTCACTTCGATGTATATGAGATTGAAGTGAGAGACGTTTATGTGGATGTACAATAATTTTTTTGACCTTAAAGAGGGGGCTATCTTCGAGCACATAGTAGACTCACCACGGTCGATTCCCAACTTCGAGGTATTGTCCATCGGTGAGTGCTTTGGGAAGATCGGCTATTTTCTGTTCGAGCTCTTTTTCATCAGATTTATTTTTCAGCTTATTCACGAGATCAGACGAGTTATGCGTCTTAGCGCCTAATCCATCAACAATCCGAACTCACTCAGTACGAAGGAGTATAGCCTCAGGAATCTCTGAGGCAAACCGGTCTCATCACTTCGTAAAAATAATCTCATCATACTTTCCGCTTTCTTTTGCCTCCTGTATAAGCAGCCGTAAACTTTCTACGACGGAAGATTCTTTATCAATCGAAAGAAACACTCGATCTACAGGTTTGAGAGATTTCACGACGGCAATTCGAAAGTTTTCATCCTGAAAACTCTTGATCCCGCGTTTGAGTTCTGCCTGGTGATCATTATTGACGATCACCCAGAGTTCATGAGCTCAAGTCTCAGACTTCGATAGTTCCAAACATTCGATATGTCCAGGATGAAGGGGGTTCGCGTACATGGAAGTAATGGCAAGAGTGGTCATAATTTTTAATTGTTAATTTTTAATTGTTACTTGTCTTCCTCTCCCCTCATCACTCTCGAAGTTGCTGTAGATCGTGCGAACGAGAAGTGAGTCTTTGTCGCTCGTGAGATGCTCTCGACGCTCCATGATACGCTCCATGATCGGCATGTTGGGTTTTTCCACTGGAGGCACAAGGCTCCGATTTTTCGGTTTTTCATGATCCATCAGGACGGACGGATTCGGTTTTTTTTCCAGGTGGAGTCCAAGCATCGAGAGTTCCTCGAGAGTCAGCTCTATGCTCACTACTCAGATATCGAGATCCGTGACTCAACTTTCCCGATCGATGAGAGTATAGAATTCCAGATCCAAGAAGCTCGTCTCACTCATATCGATAACGAGACGCTGAAGCTCTACGTCAGTATGAAAGACCGCACAGAGAAAGAATCTATCGATCCACTCTCATCTCTCACCTCAGCCCTATCGAAGTGTCGCCGTGCAGATACGGCCTTCATCCGTGTCGACTTCGCACCACTTCCTGATCACTCATGGCGTGAGTGAAGCCAGAAGAATATCATCGAAACACACTTATTGCCAACTTTCGCGAAAGTGATACTGCTCCAGCACTGGAGCTGGATACGAGTGTTGTTGTTTCCTTTTGTTTTGGTTGTTCGATTTTTTGCACTCCTCCTTCCCCAGAACAGTGAGACGGATGATCATGGCAAAAAAGAAGACCATCCAAAAGAATGAAAAGCTGAGACCAAGTTCGACAACTATG
>JAYVJC010000046.1:0-18071 GCA_043769645.1 Candidatus Altimarinota bacterium | reverse complement strand
GAAGCAATCCCTGCCAATGCAAGAACCTTGTGAATATTTGTATACATATGAGTATTGATTAAGAAGTATGATACTTTCTTAGTCTAACAGGTATATTTTTATGAGTCAAGAAAGACAAACCTTTTATATTGACATATTATATTATATATTTTCTAATATTTTTTATAAACATTTCCTTATCATAAAAAATACTCCATAAGCGGAATATTTGAGTAATTGAGAGCTTTCCTAAAGGATAACGTCAATAATATTCTTTTTAAGAATAGTTGGAAGTTCTTTTTTTGAACAAATACCATTGATATTGATGGTATGTTTTTCATTTTTTACCATTATCTCATTATAGAAATTAATAATTTTTTCTTGTGTTTTCTTTGCAAAAAGTTTTTTATCACTTCGAGTCATTTTCTTTCACTCTGGAGAGTAGATTAAGCTATTGATAAAGTCGAGGGCAAGGAGGGTTCATTCAGCTTTTCCTTTTTTTCACTGAGAACTGACCTCGATATTTTTAATAGCTCTTTTTCTGAGTCTTGCTAGGGAAGTATCAAGATCGATAGCAATATGAACCGTGATAGCTTTATCGAAAAGTTCTTTATATATGGTATTTTTCCACCAGAAAAGCCCGTTTATGAGCTGGTCTTCATTCATACCAATCATAAGACCTCTTACCAAGAGGGTTTCGACTCATCGGTCCATAATCACAATCTGCCCGAGTTTAAGAGCGGGGATAATCTCTCTTTCAATACGGTAAAGGAGGTCAGCAGCTTGAAGAAAGAGATTCGTCTCAGGAAGAATCCGTTCATCTACTTTGGTTAGAGCTTCGTTCTGACCCAGGAATCCACCTATAACACAAGAACTTTTCCAGTCCGATACTTTTACTTTGTGTCCTTCGGCATTGAGAAGTTTCTTGAGCATCTCGATCTGAGTTGTTTTTCATGAACCATCCGCTCCTTCGAAAATGATCAATGTTCCTGGAAGAGCATGGCAGTTACTAATATTTGGTCGCATAGGATTCTAGTTTAATTATTTTTAGGGAGCAGTATTACTTGGAATAGTGGGTTCACATAAGCTTTACGTCGTATTTTTTCTCAAAGTACTCGGCGATCTTGTGCACGAAGAGAGGAGTTGTCTTATAAACCGGTGCTGTCCCATCTATGATCTGCATGCCATTTTCTTCAGCGAGAATATCATATCATTCGATGACTTTGGTTTGAAATTTTTTGAAGCTGTCGATGATATTTTCTGAGTATCGTACGTCCATCCCTGCTTCATAGTGCTTGAGTGGATTCCGACCGATAGCTCGTTGAGCGGCAATCTCTACAGGAATACGAAAGTAGAACGCGAGATCAGGAGTCGGAAAATATCGATCATAGAATGGTCTCAGGTGATCCATTTTGAGTCCGCGTGCGTATCCACGAGCGAGGGCCGTATACATATATCGATCACAGAGCACCACCATACCCGCCTTGAGAGCTCATCGCATTTCGAGTATGTATCGCTCCATAAAATCTGAGGCATAGATCATATCAAATACGGCTGCTGGCATGTGGGGATCTCGTTTTTTCATACGTTTTTGCATTTCATGAATTTTCAGAGAGGAGTTCCAGATACTATGAACGCAGAAGAATCCGTTGGATTCAAGAAGATTCTTTGCTATCAAGAGTTGAGTAGATTTACCTGATCCGTCTGATCCTTCTACTATGATAAGTGTACCTGGACGTTCTTCTGTAGAGAAGAATGGGCGTACAACTTCAATCATTTTTTTACTTGGTGCAGTATCTCTAGACTGACTCTTAGAGAGCTCTGAAGATGAAGATTTCTGTATTGGAGTCGACATATAGATATTGGGAGGTGAAAAATATGTCTCTATACTAACACGAGAGGCCTTTCTTGTCAAAAGAAACAGGATTTTTCACTCGCATTTTCTGGTATTGTATTTCTGATTCATTTTTGTATACAAGGAATCCTCGCTATTGATTCTCTGATAAGTCTTTATGATAATAGAAAATCGAGATTAAATTTATACCTATTAGAGTATATAGTATACCAATATAAACGTAACTTTATATTTTTGGCAAGAAAAAATTATCGAGGATATTTCTGGTAGGTTCATTGGATAGTAAAATTGCTTCTATGCTTTCCTCAAATCGTATGAGTTTTGATCCTTGGAGTCAGGCTTTTCCATTATCGAAATAATATTCTAAAAGAGAAAGAGATGTTTCACGAGAAAATTTTTCTTTATAAAGTATGATGAGTAAGTCTACTATACTTCATTCTATATAATGTTTGATAGCTTCTTGTAGTTCTGTAGATAGCGGAGTATACTCAGTATTATTGAGGGATATGATGATCGATCGAGAGCGAATCGTTTCGATCAGGGATTCTTGTTTGGTTGCTGTACCGATGATAAGGATTCATTTTGGGATATCTTCGAGGATTTTTAGGAGAGCATTCATCGCGGCGAGAGAACACTGATCAATATCACGTAGTATGTATATCGCAAGTTTTGAGTATGATCCGAGTGAAATATCACTGATGAGTTTCCTCACAATGGAAATACTAAGTTCCTTTTTCCCTTCCTCTTTTTCATAGAGAAATACTCATGGAATATTTTCAGAATATACTGAATCTATAGATGATAAATCTGTTCCAGAAAGGGAATTGACCAAGATAAGGGCATCTTGTTCACTCATAATCAGAGTCGGTGGATGTCATCCTTTTTTGAGAGATGATATTATGCTATCGATTCGTGCCATTGTTTTTTTATGATTTCTTCTATAATGGAGTTTTAGTATTTTTTTGCAAGTCAAAATCCTTATGCGCGCTCGACTTATTGCTCTTCTTATTATTATAGTTCTTGTTTGAGGTCCTGTCTGGATGTACTGGTATTTTGTCTCCTCAAATACCTCTTCTTTTGTTATCGAGGCTACTCCAGATATAGGATTTTTGGTAGAAGTTTCTGGGAAATTTAATAATGAGTACCTGCCTTTGGCGGATAAGATTATTCGCAAATCAATAGTATGTAGAAAGTCCTGCAACATCGGACCACTCCCTCCAGCGATATATGATATCGTGCTTACGGCATCAGGATTTGAAATACTGAATCTGGTACGTAGCATACAAAGGTGAGAGAGTGTACGTGAGAAGGTTATTTTCCATCCAGAGCTCAGGATAACTGCCGTATCGGAAGGTATCAGTGAGTCATCTCTCGAAGATGAAGCTATGATCGAAAATATGAAGGTGAAAAATCCAGATAGCGATATCCATGCCCTCACTCGCAAGGGAGAGAAACTTTTTGTAGAAATCCGTAGCAACTCGATGAGATCTGTAGGAATCATAAAAAATGATGTTTTCAATCAAATATATCAGTTCAAAGATCTGAGTGCGGATGGGTATCTTGACCAAACAAAAAGCGTCTACATCATCCCCACTGGATCAACAGATACTCTTATCTTTCTCGAGACTCGTGAGGTCGTGAGTATCCCACATTTCGACACGCTACTCCTTGCTCGGAAGGAAAATAATTCCCTCATTATTACGACCCAAAGTGGGAGTCTCGAGAAGGTTCAATCAGGGTTTCGAAGTAATCCACGATATACTGACTGGATAGATATCGATGCTCGCTATCGTCTCGGATATATCGATGCTGCTGATCAAGCAAAACTCTCCCTTCAAAACTATCCTCTAAATATAGGAATTCTCTTAGTACTTGATCGTTCTACTGGCGTATCCACGATCCTACGTACTCCGTTTATCCTTTCTGGTTTCTTAAGAATTGGTGAAAAAATAGGATATATCGATCGGGCTGGAAACCAGTTTATACTCGAAAATATCACGCCTGATAGATAGTTACTATCGTAAAACGGTACTGTCCTAATAGCATTTTATATATTGAGTCTCTTCTCCTAAACTCCTATTTTCTTTCTTATGATTATCGATACGCATTCTCACTGTTACTGGGATTCTATACTTCCACGAATCGATGATGTGGTGGATACCATGAAGCAACACGGTATAACTCATGCGGTTCAAATAGGTTGTGATACGAAGTCGTCAATCCAAGCGATAGAACTCGCGAAAAAATTTCCTGAGGTATTTTTTGCGACTGTCGGTATTCATCCAGAAACTTCACAGGATATGACATTTCAAGAAATCGATACTATGATGAAAGAGTTAGAAGTCCTTATCTCTGAGCATCGAGACGTCATCGTATGAGTCTGAGAATGTGGACTTGATCGTCACTACCTCACTCCATGAAAAGAAGAGCTTCAAAAGTCTTCACAACAGTATTCTCTCGTTGCTCACTCGCTGCTTGCTAAGAAAAATAATCTCCCGGTAATCATCCATACGAGAGATGCGAGAGAAGAGACACTCAGTGCTTTACAGGATGCTGATATTCGTTTTGCGGTAATGCACTGTTATAGTGAAGACTTTGAACTAGCGCAGCGTCTTCTTGATTTCTCTCCTGATTTCTATTTTTCATTTTCTTGAATCCTCACGTATAAAAATACACTCGAGATCCAGGAAACAGCAAGAAAACTCCCACTGGATCGGATTTTGATCGAGACTGATGCTCCCTTTCTTGCTCCTCAAGCGGTACGAGGTAGTATAAATGAACCTGCAAATACAAGGTTCGTACTTGAGAAATTGATCGAAATACGCACCGAAGGAAGGGAAATGATCGAAAAGGCAGTATATGAGAATAGTAAGAGATTTTATGCGATCAAGTAGGTAGAAAAGCGTGAAAAGATAGAACCGGCAGAAAAGATAAACGGATAGAATAGAAAGAGAACAGGGGAAAAGAAGCATTATTGTCATTCCGACCGAAAGGACGCAAAGGAGTAAAGTGGAAAAATCGTCTTTCGAGAAACTAGAGCGTATTACTTTATTCGTATGTATTCCTCTCCTGAACTCTCTGGATCGGGATCATAGCTGGTAGAAAAGATAGAGAAGAAGGAGTTGTTAGAATTGTTCGATACGGTTAAAAAAAGGGGTATAAGGAATAGTTTTCCTTATTTTGCTTTTTTGAATCAGTAATTGCTATTGAGATTGTATGAAAATCTCTCAACTGAATAACTTTCAACAACCTTGTATTCTTATGAACAAGCACCAAGTATTTTTAGTACATGAGAATCAGAAGATAAAATTATGAATAATATTGCAAAAATATATAGTAATAATTTGCAAAAATATATAGCTTGATTATATTATTCCAATGCAACATATAAACAAAAGCAGTACTGACATATTTGTGAATAAGGTAGTGCAAAAGTACTGACAGTTTCTCTCTCGAGATGAACTCAGAGATACCTGGATACGATCATGAGGTTCGAAGTCGCGGCTTTCGTATGCTCTCTCTATTATTACCTCTCGTTCCATAGGGTTCGCAGTCGCTCGGGGTATCTATAGGATCGGAGAGCGGACCGAGCTCTCAGATTTTTACTGGCCTTTGCTCGCCTATATTATGAAGAGTATTACGGCTTCTTCATATGTCATCGGAGGCGAGAAGAGTATAGAAATCCATCTTCGAAATTTTGCTATTCCCGATATAGTGACTCTTTATACTCGAGAAACCGATATGCGTATACGTATCATAGAAGGAAAAGAAATCCATCTGAGGTCGCTTCTCAGTGGAGAAAAAAGTGGGAAGCTTAATCTTTTCCGAAAGATTACCACTGATATTATGCGAGTACCCTATGAGGGCGTATTTCTCCCTATTCTTTCACTCGAAGCAAGTCTTCTTGACGCTGCAACTCTTCGTCGACACCATATGGGGATTGAAGAATCAACCCTTATCAAATTCCTCAAAGTGTATGCTCATAAACTCTCCCGCGCTCGACTCGGTGAACTCGTGAGTGTGCGCTATATTCGAGCAGCCAATCGGCTTCGCATCTTTGCGAAGGAAATCTGAGAGGAGTCACTCTATCGTATGATGCTTGATATTATCAAAAAAGAAGGAGGAGGATGTTTCGTTACCCTGAGAGACCCTGTGACTGATATTACTCGGTAGTATTCACTGCTTTGTTAGCTTTTTGAAGACTCAATAGATGATTCATTTATTCAGGGAGGATCCTGTGTAATAGTTGGTATATGTTCCTTGATCACATGGTAGATAGTATGTGGAAATGGAACATAGTGAATTCTTCGTACATCATTTCTCTGTTCGATGATGATATCTCCGTAGTTAAAAATATTCGAGATGAGTCCGTGACGTTCGACATCGATTTTGAGTATGCTTTTGGTATCTATAAACTCGATATCATCGATGAGGATACAACTCGTATGGAGTAGTATGATATGATTTCCTCATATGAGTATTATTTTTCCATAGAACTCGATGCCTTCAAGGGCAATCTGTAGAAAAATATAGTTGATAGCTATGAGGAGAAGTGGGAGGAGTATATAGTTACTAAAACTTGGCGGAAGTACGGTATGATACCTATAAAAAATCCATACTATCAGACCCATCGGGATGATGAAGAAAATATACTTGATCGATGTAAGAATGAGGAGTATCCTATGTCTTTGGACCAGAGAATACCGAATGGAAGGAGTCATTATTTAAGAAATAATATAATAACAAGAACTGATAAAACATACGAAATAAGTCCACAGAATCATGTGAAAATCCAAGGTTTTTTGTATATCGGCATTATGTACTCACCATCAAAATCCAATACTCTCTGTTCAGTCCGTCCGCGGATCAGACTGATTCGTCTCATGATAAACCATAATCCAGCGACCCAGATGACACTATAGAGTAATACTATGATAATAAGAATACCCATAAGAAAGAGTGGACTATCATAGTAATGAATACTAATACGTTTGCAATATTATTTTGTGTTTTTCCCTTTTCTCGGTAATCTATAGGTTATGAAACTTCAAAAATATCTCGCTCATGCCTGAGTCTGCTCTCGACGGAAGGCCGAAGAATATATCGAAAAGGGACTGATTTCTGTAAATGGAGAAACGGCCCATATTGGTCAGGTGATTGATCCCGAAACAGATATTATCAAGATGTCGGATACGATCATCGAAGAGCAATCTGAACTCGTTTACTATATCTTCAATAAACCACGTGGAATTGTCACGACTTGCCTCTCGGGTAAGGAGGATGAAAAGGGAATTATGGATATCGTAGATATACCCCAGAGAGTATTTCCAATTGGTCGTCTTGATAAGGAAACGACTGGACTTATCATACTCACCAATGATGGGCGTCTCTCGAACTACCTCATGCACCCTCGCTATGAACATGAGAAAGAGTATATTGTCGAAGTCTATGGAAAGATAGAAGATGAAGCCCTCGAAAAGATGAGAAGGGGAGTCCGGATCGATATCAAAGATAATGGATCCCGATCTGCTCGAGTGAGTAGGCTTCAAAATTCCGATCAGCGAGTTGTCAAAAAATATACGACAAAACCATGTGAGATTAGTCGACTTTCTTCCTCGAAGTTTGCTATCATCCTTCACGAGGGGAAAAATCGACAGATTCGTCGAATGGTCGAAGCGGTGGAATACGGGATCAAAAAACTTAAGCGTGTCCGAGTAGAGAATATACTCCTCGGTGAGCTCTGAGAAGGGGAGTGGAGAGCGTTTAGCTCTAAAGAGAAGAAAAATCTGCTTCAGATGATAGAAGAGAGAAGCGATTAGTTGATATCCATATTAAGATCTCATTCTCCAGGTTTCCATGCCGGTATTCCCGTTAAAAAATCTAACTCAATTTCAGATACTACAGGATTGAGGGAAATATCTGATATCTTTTGAGTTCAAAAATCCAGTAATCTTTGTCCTCATAGATCACCTTTCTGAGGAGCTTGTATCTCTACTGGATTTTCCTCTCAGGGAAGATCAAATATGCAATCTTGAATCGTTATCCGAAGCGAGTCTATTTTAGCACGGAGTTTATTTTGAACACTTCGACATACTCCCGGCGGAAATAGCCATTCGTTTTCCTCATAGACAAGGATGATTGATTGTTTTTTTAGGAATTGAGTAAATCCCTTGTTTGTTCGAATATCTCTGAGTAGTTGATGGACTCGACTGCTCGTGAGTTCTGGAAAAAGAGAATCATCGTCTGCAAATCAGCAAACACAGGGAAGACAAGGGGAGCGAGGCATACTATTTATGGAATTTTTGATGGGCTTCTTTGAGTTTTGGGTTCGTCACATGGGTATATACCTGTGTGGTTGTGATTGATGCATGCCCAAGAAGTTCCTGTATAATACGTATATCAGCACCGTTTGTCAATAAAGTTGTCGCAAAACTATGGCGAAGGGTGTGGGCGTGCATATTTTTGAGTATTCCCGCCTTGAGTCAGTAGCTTTTGACCATATTGGTAATAAAGAATCGTGAGAGACGGACAGAAGTATCATCAAGTTCTATTTTTCATGAGAGGGATACTCCTCCTACTCCATTTACTATTGGAGCATTTTCTCAGAAGTTGTGGCGGAGAAAGAGGGGAGAGAAGTGATCCGTTCGAACCGTCAGGTACTCTCTTATAGCATCTCTTGCTCTTTCTGTTAGGTAGACGACTCGGAGCTTTCCTCACTTTCCACGTACGGCAAACTCGAGGGTTTCGAGATTGACATCATTTCTCGATAGATTCGTGAGTTCTGAGATACGAAGCCCGGTCGAATATATACATTCACAAATAGCAAAATCCCGTTTTCCTTGAATAGTCTCTCTCGGGATGTTTTCGAAAAATCGTTCGATTTCTTCGCCCGTGAGAAACGTAACCTCTCTATCGACGACCCGCATGAGGTCGAGCGTAGTCGGATCCAGGCAGTCGATTTGTTCTTTCTTGAGGTACTTGAGCCAGCTTCTGATGGTGATAATGTGTGCATTTACCGTTTTTACTGAGAGTCCAGAATCAGCAAGAGAAAGCCTCCAAGTGTCGAAATCTTCCTTCGTGATCTGCTCAATCGTCGGTTCAGAAAAATCCCTTGCTAGATCAGGAAGGGGAGAGCGCCAGTTTTTTAGCTCTTTTTTATCCAGAGGAGGGAGGAAGTCATGAATAGATATGCTGACATGGGAAGATTGATGTTTCGTAGAAACGGAATCTTCCTGAATTTTTAGAGAAAATTGTTTCTTTCCGCTCTCGAGCTCAGGAATCATATAGTTGACGAACCTCCAAATATGAAATGCATACTGCTCTTGGGTTTTGCGAGATCGTCCCTTGTGAAGGCGTAGGTAGATGAGGAAGTTCGAGAGGGAAGTGAAGAGGGACATAAGAGAAAGAGAAGATTAATATGAGGAACGATTTCTAGCTAGAAACGTTATAGAATGTTCGCCTGAAAGAGGAAAATACAAACGAGAAAGTAAAATTGACAAAATCTGTTAAATGTATATATAATCCCCAATAATTATTTGTAATATGTATAAGGAATGATGAGAAGCTTCAAAGCATCTGCAAGAGGCTAATGACGCCCAAGCTAGCCTCCAGAGAACACGTTGGATGACTTGAACAGAGAGTTCAACTGTATGATCTCGATGATCCAAAGAGGGGCAAGAAATCCGCTGATCTCGCCCCTCTTTGGTGAGAATAGAAAGAGAATTTGCTATTAGAGAGAGACTTCTCAAACGAGTACAGTTACGAATAGAAAGACTGATGGATGATCCTATGACAACAAGTAGATTAGGGAAAGATATTGCAAAAAAGTATAATCGGAAACTGAATGACACCCTTTCTCAGCATAGGAAGACAAAGATTATTCTTGAATTGAAGAAAATATTTCCAAGTGTGAAAAAGGGGATGGGGGAGGAGCTTAATAAAGAATGAGGATTCAGTGGGGCATTTCTGCGAATCATCTCTGAATCTAGTCAATTAGTCTGACTTTTTCCAGGACTACATTCGAAAATAAATCCTGATGGGATGCTTGCATGAAGAATACTTCGCGAATGTGCCCGAGCTCTTGATCTACCACCCAAAAATAAATCTATAAAAAGCATACTGCAAGCTCTCGGTGCCAACTGAAGTGATATATTTTTCTGGGATGAGGTGCTCAAGGTAAGGATAAAAGGAAGAATAAATTCGGCAGATTATTCGAGCGTGCCGATACAACCACAAGGAGAAAAAATTAAGAGGTACTGAGATTAGTGTATCTTCATTACTTTACATAATGTAACTTATGTGAAGTAATTATATGATTTTTCGTAAGAATTCAAATCTTTTTGTCAGACATGTCGATTCTTTATTTCGAAGTACTTCTCGAATGCAATGATTCCTTGTATTAAATGTTCAAGACTTCATACACTTTCTTATTCAGTCGATAATTTCTTCAAAACCACTTTCTTAATCTCCATCTAGACGATATTAACCCTCTGAAACCTTTCGAAAACTTCGCTATGAGGCAATTTTCTTGGTGGTTTTTTTCGGTCTATTCCTCAACATAAAAATTACAGTTCTGATTAATGAGAATTATTCTCATTATGTATGTATATACTTTTGCGTTTTATAAAATATTTATACAATCGTTTCGTATTTTTCCCCTATGAATCTTCTCGAACAGGCTTGTTTTGATATTGTCACAAAAAATATGGAGTATACGGATCAAACCCTATACCTCCTTTTTGATATTGATTCCCCCCTAGCGAAAAGGCTTTCCGAAGCCTTTGTAAAGGTTATGAGCGAAGAGTTATGAGCGAAGAGATCTGGAAATACAGACAAAATCAAGATTCGTGAATTTGTGAATCCTCCTCAACCTCTCTATCGAGGCGGACTTATCAATCCAGATAATCCTCATCTAAAAGAGCAAAACCGAGTAACTACATCATATAATATCGAAGAAAATAAGCGAGTTGGACTTGAACATCATGAGATATTCGCAGCCAAGATGACAGAGAATACGAACCTCGAGAAAGCCCTTGAAAACCCACTGACATCCATTCCTCAAGAATGAATAGAGACTCAATCGCAAGAACAGACTCCTCTAGCTGATCCTCAGATAGAGCTGATCAAGGAAGAGCTTATCAACCTTGAGAAAGGATCCATCGTCATCCTTGTCCAGTCGACCAATTTTCGACTTTCGACCTTTCGTATTCGGCTCGAACTCTTTCATCGCGGGATCCATGTGGTCGAACTCAATCATCTTGCCTATATTCAGGAAGGAGAGTTTGATACTTTTATCAATTCTCTCCAGTATCGCACGGATGAGTATGTTCGAATGGAAAATATTTTTCGAAGTCTCATCGAGAAAAACAATCAGGATGGTAAAAATGGATGAGAAAAATTAAACTCTCCGTATCATGGAACGACTCGGATAGAATCGATAAATAGAGATATACTCACCTTTGGACCACTCGAGCGTATTCGTGGAAATACGGGATACTACTCCCAGGTTGAGAACAAATGAGGAACGTTTCCTATCGGAGAAGTTTTTACTGAGTCAGTCAATCTCGATGAGGTCAGCGGATCTTGTCTTGTTGATACCTTTCCAAATGAAGATTTCTCACTTGCGATAGTTCCTCCGTTTCGACTCGAGATTCGAAATGGCCGAGTGCTCCCCTCTCCTGATTTTCCTCCAGCATTTCAGAAGCTCTATGACTGGATAGTACAGTATGAAGGAGAAGTGATGGTACGAGAGCTCGGATTTGGACTCAATCCAGCGATTTCGACGACCACTCCCCTCTCTGATATCAACTTCTACGAACGAAAAGTAGGAGTACACCTCTCCCTTGGAAAAAAACACGGAATCTACGGAAAAAAACTTCCAAAAATGGAAATCCAGAGGTTCCATATTGATGTATTTATTGCCTTAGAAAAAGTATATATCGGCGATACTACCGTGTTTGAAAAGGGGAAATGGAGGATATAATGAATAATTAATAATTAAAAATGAATAATTAAAAATTACGAATTATTGAATTACGAATGCCCGATTATATGGTACATTAACCTAAGTACAATTCAATTTTTGTCATTCTGAGGCACGAAGAATCCAGGTTTTTTGACAACTGGATCCTTCCTTCGTCAGGATGACAGGAATAAAAAAATTGGTTTTACTTCATTAAAACTACTATGAATCTTGCTTATCTCACAAAAGTAACTTCTTGAGAAGCGTATACTTTTTAGGATAGAGTTTCGCGAGGAGGAGCTCCCGAGCGATCGTCCAGTTCGAAAAATCAGGATCTTCTGCGAGTGATAGGAAGCTATCGAAATCGATAAAAGAAAAGGTAATTTTTTCTCCAGGATCAAGTCGTTGCTCAGAGACAGAGTAGATATCCCTTGCGATATAAAAGTAGGTTGAAGCGATGACATTATTGGTGCCTTCGCTCGTGATCCATAGTTCCCATATATCGCTTGTATACCCCGTTTCTTCGAGGAATTCCCGCTTTGCACACTCGAGCGGATCCTCATCGACACTATCAAAAGCCCCTCCTGGAAGTCCGATAAATGGCTTGCGAGCCGGTTGTTCTTGATATGTGATAAGTATACTCCCGGATTCTGTCACCCCGATTACAAAAGATCCATTGATGAATTGTAAGAGTTCAAAGGTTCGATAACTCCCATCGTACATCTCTTGTTCCCACTGATAGATATCGGACCTGATACCACTAAAAACTTTTTTAGCATCTTCAGGGATTCTTGTAGTATGTGTCATAGACTCAGTATACTAGAATACCCGAAAAAAATCAAAGTTTTATGTCTGGTATCACCGCAAAAAAACTCTTGCAAACGTAATCATTTCCGTTGTAAAAACTGACATTTTTCATATACTCTTCGCATAAATTTTCCTATGTCCTTCGTCCACCTCCATACTCATACACACTATACCTTTCAGAAGGCCCTCTGAAACCCCGAAAAGCTTGCGAAACGAGCAAGAGATCTTGGCCAAACAGCAATAGCGATCACCGATGTTGGGAATATGTATGGCGCTTTTGAGTTCTACTCGGCCTGTATGGAGGCTTGAGTAAAACCGATCGTCGGCGTCGAGTTCACGATTTCGAAAAAGGGACGCACCAACCGAGACAAGGACAATGAGTTTTACGAGATCGTCCTCCTTGCGAAAAACTATGCGGGATATCGAAACCTCATCAATCTCGTCACAGTCTCTCAGCTTGAGGGATACTACAATGGTCGCGTTCGTATCGACTTCGAGGTACTTGAAAAGTATAAGTCTGACCTTGTCGCCCTCTCAGGCTCGATGTACTGAGAGATCGGACAGCATATTATTACTGGAAAGGGGGATACTTTTCTTTGTGAACGCATTGAGTACTATCAGAAACTTTTTCCGAATTCGTATTTCCTCGAGATCGAAGAGCACCTCGATAAGCCGATGCAACCAAAGATCAATGAAGCGATACTTCGGCTTTCGAAGCAGTACGGATATGAGTATGTCGGGACCAATAATACATACTACATTATCCCTGAGGATGCTGAAGTTCAGGATATGATGGCTTGTGTATCAGATGGACGCGCGCTCGATGATCCGGCACGTCCGACACTTATGGGTGGAGACTATTCAGTCCGAGCATCTCGAGACATGGAAGAGCTCTTTGTTTATGCCCCGAAAGCGTATGAAAATACTCAGAAAATAGCTGATATGTGCGACCTCGTGATCGAATATGGAGCGTATAAAATCCCGAAATTCCCACTTTCTCTCGATGAGAATAACGATTACCTTGAATATACAAGGACTCTTCAAGTTTGATTCTTGAGTCTTGGAACGGAAGAGTGGATTCTCAGGAAGATCTGTATCGAAGGACTCAATACTCGATATGATTTTTGACTGACTACCGAGGAACAAGATATGCTCCTCCAGAAAATAGCGAAGGATCATGCTGAAAAAGCCGTGTCGTCGATGAATGTTTCCGAACTCCATAAGCTCGCCGAGGGATACTTTTCCCCCGCCAAGAAAGAACTCATTTCAGGTTTTTCCGAGAAGGAAAAAGAAATCTTCGAACGCCTCGAATATGAGCTCACGGTTGTTGACCTTATGGGATTCAACGCGTATTTTTGTATCGTGGCAGACTTTATCCGGTATGGGAAAAACAATGGCGTTCCCGTCGGTCCCGGTCGAGGATCTGCCGCGGGAGCTATACTCGCCTACCTCTCGGGTATCACCGATATCGATCCTCTGAAATATGGGCTCCTCTTCGAGCGATTTCTCAATCCCTCTCGAGTGAGTATGCCTGATATCGATGTCGATTTCTCGGATGATGGTCGAGAAAAAGTGCTCCAGTATGTACGAGGAAAGTATGGAGCAGATCATGTTGCTCAGGTATGTACCTTCGGAACCCTCGCTGCTCGAGCCGCGGTAAAAGATGCGGGTAGAGCCCTTTGAGTCCCCTTTTCTGAGATGAATGAATTCGCGAAGCTTATCCCTGGAAAACCTGGAACGACCCTGGCGGGAGCTCTTGAGGAAGCGGTCGAGTTCAAGAAGGCATATGATGAGAGCCCGATCTACAAAAAAGTGATCGATTCGGCCCTCCGGATCGAGGGTTCGGTGCGTCAGCTTGGAGTACACGCCTGTGCGGTGATTATTGCTCCCGAGCCGATGACGAACTTCTGTCCACTCCAACCTCCACCGAAAGATCCCGACTCTATCGTGACCCAGTTTTCAGCAGGGCCCCTTGAAGCCCTCGGACTTCTCAAGATGGATTTTCTCGGACTCAAGAACCTCACGATCCTTGCTCGGGCTCAAGCCATCGTCAAAGAAGTACATGGTATCGATGTAGATCTTTTGAAAATTGACTACGAAGACCCCGAAGTCCTTGCGCTCTTCGGCGAGGGAGATATGACGGGAGTTTTCCAGTTCGAGTCGGCAGGGATGCGCCGATATTTGAAAGATCTGAAGCCCTCGAGTTTCGAAGACCTCATCGCTATGGTTTCGCTCTATCGTCCTGGTCCACTTGCGTATATTCCGGAATTTATCGATCGAAAATTTGGTCGGAAGACCGTCGAGTATCCCCATCCTTCACTCGAGGAAATCCTGAAGCCCACCTATGGAATCGCGGTCTATCAAGAGCAGATCATGCAACTGGTACAGGCATTTGCCGGATTCTCCCTCGGTGAGGCGGACATCCTCCGTCGTGCTATCGGAAAGAAGAAATATGAACTCCTCATGGAACAGCGGGGGAAATTCATCTCTGCGGCTGAAAAACAAGGGCATCGCGAAGAGCTCGCGATCTATATCTTCGATGAGATTATCGAACCATTCGCGGGCTATGGATTCAATAAATCGCACGCCGCCTGCTACTCTATGATCGCCTATCAAACGGCATATATGAAGCGCTACTATCCGACTGAATCGATGACCGCACTCATGGTGAGTGATGAGGAAGATAGTGACCGCATACGCCTCGAGATCGAAGAAGCGAGGGAGAAGCATGTCGAAATCCTCCCTCCCGATGTGAATGAGTCGGGGAAACATTTCACATTCATCGATAGTACCCATATCCGCTTCGGGATGAAGGCGATCAAGTGACTCGGAGAGGGGCCTATAGATACGATACTCGCGGCTCGAGAAGTGAAAAAGTTCGAATCCATCTATGACTTCATCGAACGGACGGGAGGCGATGTGATCAATAAGAAATCACTCGAGTCCCTCATCTATGCGGGAGCTCTCGATGCTTTTGGAGATCGGTCAAGTCTCCTCGCGAGTACGATCAATATGACGGTCTATCTGAAGGAAATCCAGTCAAAAAAAGATACCTCGCAGACGGGTCTCTTCGATATGGGAGTCGAGGGGATCTCGGCGAGCCACTTCGACCTCACGAAAGCGTCTCCGATGAGCTTCGAAGATCGGATGAAAGGAGAGAAGGCGATGATAGGATATCCCGTATCAGGGCATCCCCTTGATGGGATGGAGGAGTATATCCGCTCGAAATCGAAAAATCTCGGCAAGGTCCTCGACTGGATCGAGACGAAAGGAATGACGAAGCCAGAAGAATTAAGTACTATGGAGAGCGAGGAGGGATGAGGGATGATGGATGATGGATGAGTGGTGAGTAATGTGATGGGATGAGAGATACTACTCCCAAGAGAAATAACTCAAGAGGAAGTGATCTCAATGGCTATGCCTGATATGCTCCCTCCTATGGCTCCATCTCGACCACTTCCCTCTTCTGAGCCCGTCTATGCCCAGCTTATAGGTGTGGTCCATGATGTTCGCAAGGTCCAGACGAAGTCCGGAGGCCTTATGCTCATCGCCCTCGTCGAGAGTATCGGATTCGACTTCCGCCTCGTCGTCTTCTCTCGAGACTATGAAACCTATGAGAAAAAAGTCCTCGAAGATACCATCGTGGTCGTCAATGGCAAGGTCAAATTCGACGAAGAAAATGATGAGATCTCTATCTCCCCTTCGAATGGTTTTGGGAAAAAATCTGAAGCCGAGGGATCGATCAAGTGCTTTTCTATCGGGGCATTTCGTGATATGGCTGGAGTGAATGAGTGATCATTAAAGAGTGAAGAGAAACGAGAAATGAATACTCCCAGTAGTATCAATCCAGAAACGGGAAGGTATACGATCGCGATCCCAAGCTACTGGACCAAGAATGACCTCCTCGACCTTCGTGACTTCCTCGAAAAAGCCACTATAGGCCTCGTCCCCGTTTGGATCAATATCGGAGGGAAGGAGAAAGATACGAAGTTCACCATCGAAGATGTGAAGGGGCTCGAAGCGTGGGTGGAGAAGCAATAGATTAATCCTAGTCGTCATCCTGAACTTGTTTCAGGATCTCCCAACTACTTTTCTGAAATGAAATAAGGATTTATTTTTTTACTTTTTTTCTCGGAGTCTGAGAAAGGACAGAGCCTGCAACTTTCTTTTCTTTCGGAGAAGTTGTTTTACTTTTAAGTTCTTTACTTGCTTTGGTTGCTACTTTCTTCGAAGTTTCTTTCTTCGGCGGGACTTGTACAAGTGCGCTTGCATCGACAGACTTATCTTTTTTCGGAGATTTCATCTCTTTCGAGGCTATTTTCGCAATAGGTTTATGAGTTTTTTTAGTGTTGATTGGCATAAAAATTTTGACTTAGGAATAAATAATGATAAAATGAATTCAACAATCTTTATAGATTGACTTATATGTCCTCGTAATACTTGCAAAATCTGCTCGCAAGAGTTCAGTAGTATATGACAGCATGTAGGTGACATAGGCAATGTCGGTGTAAGCAACCAATATAAAACCTATGTCTTTTTTTATGCTTAAAAAGTGGATATAAGGTAAAGTTTACGGTCTTTTCACACGACTTCTTCCCTTATGTGTACACCAAATTCCTGCACATCAGAAGAAACACCGAGAAACTCAAAACATCTTTTACCATAGAGAATCTTCTCAGTATGTATCGTCTCTATTTTCAGGAGCTCGATAGCACAAAAAAAGAATTGCATTCTCCGAGTTTTGTCTCTCCGCTCATTCATATATCCGATATATTTATCAAGAAATACAGGTCTTCTGGCAAGTCATTTACAAAAAACTTTCTTTTGATATTGGCAGTATGCTTGTATTTGATTTTCGAGGATTTTTCACTTACGAGAAGATGCTTCTCTATTTACGCGCTTCGGCATATCTTACACAAGAGAGGTTAATTGATAAAGCCGGTTTCTTTGCCTCTCTGAGCCAGTAGAATCATATTCTTTAGCAATTTCTATTTCTCATAACTTTACGAGTTGCGTAAGAGCATTACTTATTTTTTGTTGACCATCTCTTGTTCCTCAGGAAAGCGAATTTGAAATACTTGATGCACGAGCAGATTTTCATGTTTGAGAATCAAGGAAATCTAGTACTTCTTTTTGAAAGTTTCTTTCCTGCGTCTTTAATGAAAAGTTTATCGGTTGAGATCAAGTTGGTAGTTTACTTTTTTCTTGGCTTTCAGAATCTCTCATTTGTGCTTGTTTGATAAGATTTTCAAGGAATCAGAGTAAGATTTTTTTTTCTGCAAGTGTTTTTTCTAAGTTAAGCATTTCGATCTGGATTTGGCTCTTTTGAGCTAGGAGGTCGTTGGTATGGACAGAAGACATAGAACAAAATAGTTAGTATTCTAACTTATTCTATTCAGTCACTTGCGTTTGTCAAAACTTTATTGCTTTATTTTACGCTATTGTTTATTTCATACTAGATTCTAAAAC
>JAYVJC010000045.1:0-36719 GCA_043769645.1 Candidatus Altimarinota bacterium | reverse complement strand
GCATCAGAATTGGCTGTGCGAAATTGCATTGCCGAAGTAGCATTGATTGTATTCGCTGTATTTTCTATCACCAGTTTACCATTTTTTCCATCACTATTCGGATTCGAAAAGACGATGTGAAGTTTGCGATCTGGATCTGGAGTCGTAGTACCGATTCCGATATTTCCAGAGCTTGTAATTCGCATTCTCTCTATAGGTGTTCCTCACTGTACGGTCGTAAAGTAGAGATCACTCGGAGTTCCAGTTGTATAAGAATCTCCAGATTGGACAGCTCCTATTTCTGAAGAGGCAGGATATCAGATACCATTGTATGGGGTAAATGCGATGGCTCAAAGCTTATCTCCATTCAGTGATGTAGTAGGTGCTCCAACTGATCCTCGTCCACGAGCAAATATGAGTCATGGCCAGTCTGCTGGTGTATTATTGAACTTACGAATTACTCAAAATGCATCTGTAATTCCCATATTTCATCCAGAAACTTCTAGCTTATAAGCTGGAGTCGACGTTCCGATACCGACATTCGTCCCATCATCATAGATAGTAGAAGGACCTATATTATTGGTCGTAGAGGTAAACTTTGGTATATTATTGGTCGTACTTGTAGCTCATCCTTTTGCGAGGATAGGCGAATCTATCCCATCTATATAGTCGGCATTGAGATTGGTGATTTTCACATTCGAGGCAATCTGAAATGCAGGGGTTGGATTCTGTACGGTAGAAATCAGTTGCCCACTCATATTTATACTTCCATTGAGGAGATCCACATTGAGAAGTGGTGATGTGGCGGTTTCACTATCTGGTCCACTCGTAGAAGCGATATAAAATTTATTTCCATCAGAGTACAAGACACTTCCTGATTGATTCGTATCTTTAAACACTAGAGTCGGTGCACCATTATTGATGATAAAGGCTTGATTTACTTGGGTTCTACCGTTCGTTCCGCTTACTCGAATCCGTTCGATACTATTCGTCTTGATGACGAGATCTTTATTATCGATAGTTCCGAGGAAGTTAATGAGAGGATCCGTTCCGGTATTTCCAGTTCTCGCCCAGACATTGAAGTCGTTGAGCACGCGACAGAGTGGCTGCATGTAGGTCGCAGGAGTATTGTCTAGTCCATACATATACTGGGTAGTACTACACTGACTCGCGGGAGCGGTCGCTCGTCGGAAATGATCTGCGAAGTACCCATCTATGGGAGCCGTAGTAGGGGAAGCGGGGACGGCTCAGACTGATACCGTAGCAAATATGAGTGAGACGAAGAGAATACTTCGGAGGGAAGGGTACATAGGAGAAAAATGGAGATAAAAAGTGAAATCTATAAGAAGTTATTCGATGAGTCCTGGTGGAGGGTCCGCGAGAAGACGAGGATCGTAGTCAATAATAAGAGAGTAGTCGTCAAGACTATTAGTCGTATAGGCACGTCGTTCAAGAGTTTTATCATAGGACCTAAAATAGTTGAAATCGTACTTGATAGCGGTCTCACGATTACAAATAGAGACCATGAACGGACACGTTCCATTACCAGGCTTTTCCGTTTCTCACGCTCCTCCGATTGTATTGCGTGTGATCACACTACCATATATATAGAGCTGATTCGCAGGAAGATTGGTAATTTGTACTTTTGTACTATTATAGAGGAATACTGTAGTCGGAAGTGTTGATTGTGCACTCGTAGGAAATCCAGAGTAGATAGATCCATCGGCAATAATAGTTGATATGATCTGCTTCACTGATCCATGAAGGTAGATATTGCCCCCATTTCCTGATTTGTCCTTCAAAACGATGATAGTCCTCGGTTTATCCACAAACAAGTCTTTCGTAATATCCCCGTTGATATAGAGGTCGCCTCCTTCGATGATAAGAGTTCGGATGTGTTTGGCCAAGAGGATGTTGTTTGATCCACTTCCCATGAGGATATATTTTCCACTATTCGTCGCATCAAGTTTGAAGTAAGCAACATCAGGATTGATTGTTTTTACATTACTAGCTCCGATAAATTGGTTTGATGTATTGATCAACTCGGCTGGAATAGAACGAGTAAGGGATGCAATATTTTTTTTGATCTGGTTTAGATATGTAGTCAGAGTGACTGATTTAAAAGTATTCCCTATATTATAACTCGTATCAAACGAATTGTTCCCCGCTATGTTTCAGAGAATTTTTACCTTCGAAAGGAGGCTATTCGTAAATATGATTGGACCCGTTCCTCAGATTCAAAAATCCACAAACCCGAGAGTATTAGACCAGGCATAGCCACTAAAGCTATTGGAACTCGGAATATAGTACACTCAGGAATACGAATCATCGAGGGACTCGAGGTTGATCCATCCAGCGTTATTATTCCAAATGAGTCCAGTGACTTTCCATGGGGCCGTAATATTTGTGGTATCGCCTCCAGGGGGAATAAGTAGGACTGGACTATATATTCACATACTATTCCATCCGGTCGTATCACTAAAAAATGATCCCGAAAGAGAATTATTCACGGTATCGAGATACACCCCACTGGCTCAGAGTGTTTGTTCTTGAGTTTGGTTGAGGAAAGTAAGCATTCCTGCATTTTGACCCGGGATAAATACTCAGGCAGTATATACTCCTCACGAAGTTCCTTGGATACGTTTGAAAAGATTCAACCCCTCATCAGCATAGACACAGAGTCCTGTTACTAAGAGTAAAAGGATAGGAAGAAAAGCGGGACGAAAGTGATGAAGTTTGAGTCAAATACTCATGATCAATAAGAAAAAATAAGACTACTACTTTTTAGGGTATCACATGCTTTACAAGAAAGCAAATTTTCTTACTTTTCTTTATATTCTCTACTCATTGGGATAGAAGAGATTTTTCCTGAGTGTTTATTTTCAAGTATTCTCTCAAAAGAGAGTACTCCTCGATATCAAAACTTGCAAACCTCTAGAGAATCACTATCCTCTGCCTATGAAACTTATCATTGATCTGCGCATCCCAAACTCAAAAACAGATACACGAGATTACTCTGTACTCTGGGTACAGGCGTATGTTACTCTGTATCCCGAAGATGATGTATTCTGGATAGGGTTTGAGGGGACTCAGTATGGAGATTTTCTCCTGAGTATTCCTCACTTACTCATTTCACCAAATCATGGCTGGATAGAGAACTGGAAATCCCGTCAAAGATTGCAATCCGTCTCATGAGACTGTATATTTTCCTTTTCTGAAGAAAGTATCCTTCCCAAAAAAATCCCTATTATTCGCCACATGTGTACGTACGATACGCTTCTTACGCCTGAGGTATATATCACCCCTCCCTTCGCTAAAGATACATTCGTACTCGTATCAAGTCCATCAAAAAAACGTGAGTTCATAGAACGATTTATGCTCGAGGATACTCAGATAGTAGTACTACCGAACTGGATTCCAGAAATAATAAAATGATGAATCGATGATTCTATACTCCAGAGCTATAACATCAAGAAACCCTATATACTCCACGATATGGGATTTCATACCGAAACACAACTTGAGAAAATAATATCATACTGGAAAAAACACTCACCACGCTACCAACTTATCATCCTTGGAGAAATGAATACCGCCTATGAGCGATATCGTGATCTCATCCGCGAGTACGAACTCTTTGATACTATTCGGATCGTATGAGTACTTCCCGCTCATCATCTCGATAGACTCTACCAAGAAGCAAGTGGATGGATATATATCGGGTATCATTATAGTGGATCTCTGAGTCTACTACGAGCACTCTGATATAATCTTCCCCTCATTCTCTCTGATCTGGAAGACTTTCGAGATTTACCTGGTGCGAAAATAAATCACCACCGTCGAGAGATCGAAGAAGATATCGAAGCATTACTGGCTCCAAACAGAACTGCGGGAACGAATACAGAAAATAATGATATCCTTATAAAAACTCGTGACCTCTTTGAGAAAATTTGAAAAAAGGAGAGAAAATCATAGAATAAGTTTCAAAGAGGAATTGAAATTGAAGTGTATGCACTCGCTTTTGTATAGAATATCTTTTGTCTTTCTCTCAGTTCGGAAGTTATTACTTTTGAGTTATAGATTTTAGTGATTCGAAAGCAATGCTTTTCTGTCCTCCTCTCCAAAACTGCAAACCAGCTAATCAGTATACCTGTCAACCAGCTATCTCTCCACTACCTCCTAACTCTCACCTATGCCACAACTTTTCTGAATTTGAAATCCACGCAAAGAAGAATGAGTCTTTGCCTCCAAACATGCACCCGAATATCCGGAAGTAACTCATACTCCGAGTGATGAAATCGATGTGCATATCGATAAAGACCGAGAGCATGAATCAGATATCGGTCAGATTGCGGTCGATATTTTTGAGACGTCTTCAGAGATGATTATCGTAGCTCCAGTAGCTTGAGTCGATCCTGGACTGATCGACATAGCCCTTTCCCGTAATATTCTCAATATTTCAGGAGAACGTCAGCACTTCCCCATCTACCTCGATGCGAAGCGGATGCTCGTTGAGGAGTGTTTTTATGGTCCATTTTCTCGATCTATCATCCTACCAGAAAACCTCGCATTCAATAAAATCCGGGCGACTATCGAATTTCAAGCGCTTATTATCCATATTCCGAAGCTTGTATTCACCTCGAAATCTATCAAGATCGAAGAAAAGTGAGAATCTCCTGCCGTACATATCGAAGCCTAGAGTATACTGAATAATCTCCCTTATGTCGGAAAATAAAGTAATGCTTCATGTAAAAATTAACCGAAAACAGAAAACTCAAAACTCTAAACTCACCCGCAATGTTCTTTCGTAAAAAATCAGCTGAACCAATAACCAATTCTGGCATCAAAAAACTTGATGCTATTATCACGACCGTCGTACTCGGAGGAGTGATCGGCTCTATATATGGTATCAAGAAGCTCAAGGAACGACAAACTCCGCCAGATCCTTATCAAACTCATATTTTTGAACCAGCTTCTGAGAAAAAGCGAGGATTGTGGAGTCGAATATTTGGAACTAAGTAGAAAATATGCTATAGTACTCCTATGAAATCCTTCACGATCAGCACTATCGCGCTCAGTACCACGCTTTTTATTATTTCTATTCCACTTTCTTCTCTTAGAGCGGCGGACGAAGCACCAAAATATGCATCTGCAATAGATGCCTGTCTCGATGCGAGAAATACCGGGACCGAGAATTCTATCACTGACTATGTATGCCCCACTGGGGATTTTCTGTTACTCCACTGAAGAGAGTTTACGCTCAAGGCTGACCCGACCAATGTCGCCTATCAGGTAGTACTGAGTAGAGCGTTCAACGATCTCGATAAAAAAGTGAAAGAGTATCTCAAAATTCTGCAAGAAAAAAGGGATAAAAATCCTGCATCCTGGACCGAAGATATCCGGATGAAGTTCGTGATAGAGTTTCCCGCGAAGTACAATGCGATATGCTATCCTACGATCAAAGATGAAGTGCTCGCCTGGTCAAAAATCCCGAATCCAAGAAATAACAATAATCCCTATCCTATTCTCACCACAAGTGCCATAGCGATCGATGGATTGAGTGATAGCGCACTCGCCTGCGAAGGCCTCGTAGTACAGAAAATGAAAGCATTCCAAAATATATCTATGATGCTCGCGGCTCAGGGAGTAACGAAGAGTTATACGAACGACAAAAGTACCTTTATGGAAAAGATAAAAACGAAGTATGATAGTATCCTCGAAACCTGGAGAAACTATGTCGCTGCTCTCACTAAGGCAACAGATAAGTGGAATGCCTTTATCAAAACTCCGAGTATAGCGCCGTAATAGTTTTTTGGTTTGTTAGTGTTTTGGAATATTGGTTTGTTAGTTTTTTGGGAAGGAACATGTAGATATAATATGATATCGATTCATAGTACTTCAGGTTTTACTTCTTTCCCTTAGTGAGTTTTCTTATTTTTTCCTGTCCAGAACCTGGGAACTCAAGTGGGGTTCGGGGGAAGAAACTGTCCGAGGGAGATGAGAACAAATAAATGAAGAGCGAAGCGAACGAGTTTTTCTTCCCCCGAAACTTTTGGATACTTTTGGTTACAAAAGTATCGGAAATTGAAATAGAAAAAAAGACACGCGCGAAGTTGGCCGTCATATAAGTAACTTGCCTTAGGAATAGACTTAGTATTTTTTTAGAAGAAGTTCTCGTAATGCTGGATGCACTATACCTTTTCAATGAAGTAGAGTTATGGCTTCTGGATATGCTTCATAGAAAGCCTGGCGTGGTCCTGGAGGAACTTGATTTATTAGTTCAAGTATAGTATCCATTTCATCTTCTCTTAATCGGTCTAGCTCTATTAATAAATCCTTTACTCTCATCTGAGTTACAGGTATAGTTACTTGTGATGCTTGATCAGGATTTCATCAAACAGGTATTCTTTCCATAGCCCCATGGGCTTTATACATTTCAGAAATGTTACCATCTCCAATAAATCACCTTCAAGACATATTATTAAAGTTAGAAAATAAACCTTAATTTGATTGTAGCGAATACTCTCCCTGTGTCAAGACAATTTATAAAATTAGTGAATAATTAAAATAATACTTCATTATGGACAGATTCTCGCTTGCGAGAATGACAAAAAACGAATGACAAAAATGAAAAAATAGATACCATCGTCTTTAATCACACTTTCACTATGCCGAAACCTATCAAAGCCAAGAAGTCGCTCGGACAAAACTTCCTCATCGATGTGGAGGCATTATCTGACATTGCTCACTCTATCGAGGTGAAGGGAAAACATATTATAGAAGTCGGTCCTGGATATGGCGCACTGACAGATTACCTTATAGCGGAAGATCCTCTCTCTCTCGACCTTGTGGAGCTTGATAGGGATATAGTAGATATACTCAATCAAAGAATGATGAAGAGTGAATGGTGAAGGGTAAATGCACAAACAAATCCTGAAACAGGAGTTAAACAATTTTCCATTAATCATTTACCATTAACAATTTACCATCAAGACATCCTCACCTTCCTACCTCCACATCAGGAATATTCGGTCATAGCGAATATTCCCTACTATATCACGAGTCCCATTCTGTTTCATTTTCTCTACCCACAAATTACTCGATGATGAAAACAGTGAAATGGGGGTTCGGGGGGCGAAACTGTCTGAGCGAAGAAGAAATCAGTAAATCGATGAGTAGATCGAGAAGGAGCGAGTTTTTCGCCCTCCGAGACCTTTGGTACTTTCGGTCACGAAAGTACGGAAACGGTAACTCATAAGAGTCCTCAAGAAATGATCATCATGATGCAACAAGAAGTTTGAGAGAAGATCCTCGAATGACGTGCCCGAAAGCCACACCACTCCTACCTCTCACTCGCGATGGAACTCGCCTGTGAGGATATCGAGATCGTACGGTATGTCGGGAAGGAGAGTTTCGATCCTGCACCAAAGGTGGATTCCATAGTGCTAAAATTCACAGTGAAAGCATCTCGTAATCGAGAAAGAGAAGAAGAAATCCTCGCCCTCTGGCGTACCGCATTCACTCATCCTCGCAAGACCCTATTATCCAATCTCAAGTGAAGTCATTACGCTATGGAGCAAATGAAAAAGTGGCTTGTAGAGTGTGGATATGATGAGAAGGTACGGGCAGAAGCCGTAAGGAAGGAAGATTGGGGAAAATTTCTTTAATAGAGTATTATCATTTTGTTCTCTCGACAGAGCGCAAAATTATTCCTACATACTTATCATGACCATTACTGCTGTGTAATGCAAAATCTAACATAAGTTGTAGCTGTTGTTGAGTTGGCCTTACTATGTCTATTCTCTCTAGAAGTAAGCTAAAATACTTATCATTCAGGAAATTTCCAACAATCCAGTCTCTTCGATGAGATTGAGTATAGTAATGAGCATAGTAGTCTGTAAGTTTCTTCGAATAGAGTATATCATCGATATTCCCCATTTTTTCGAATGCTCAGATTATTTCTTGGTAAATCGAGGGGGGGATTTCAATATGATCTATAAATTTAGCTAATTGTCTTAGCCGTCATTGTGGATTTTTGTCACGGGGTAACTGAACTCTCACAAACTGGGTCACAAGCTGTGGTATCTCTCCAGTATGTACTCAGAGTATTTTTGCAAACTCTATAACATGTAGGTAGTCTGATCATTCTATGAGTCGCATGCGAATTATACCTGGAAATATGGTATCACGTAGTTCATCACTCAACCATTTTGCAGCATCAGCATAATTAAGATCCTTGATTAGGGAATTCACCTTGATTATTCTCGCGTCCTTGTCAATGAAAAAGCTCGGTTTTCGTAATCATTCTCCTTCCGAAGTTGTACCTAAGTGCTCAGATGAATCTGGAGATTTCGAGTCCCCTGTAGCTATTTTGGGTGAAATATTACTTTTCCCATGAGTGAGCATAGCCTGATCATATTGTACGAGTTCTGATCAGTTTCCTGAAAGAAAAAAACTTTCATAATTGATTAAGATATCTTGTTTATTATTTTTTTGCAGTGCATGAATCAATTCTTTTCGAGTAAATCCTGAAGAGAGAAATCAATCAAGTATACTTCTTACATCCCTATCGGCTATTTGATTATTCCCAGAAAATGCTCTGGAGAGAAATTCTTCACGTTTCATTTTATCAAATGCTTTGATATGGCGAAAAGCAAGATAAAACGTTCATTGGGAAAGCATTTTTTCACTCAGAGCTTGCTGTTCTTGGTGAGATAGTAGCTGCACTTCCCTCTCAAATACTACTCATATATCTCGACTTCGATACAACTGAGAAAGTATATTCGAGAGTTTCAGAACTTCATTCTGAGAAGCTAGACTCGAGTCTATATATTGAGAATTTTCTTCCATAGTACTTGTAGTTATACCGCCTGTTGGTACGGAAGTATCAGGTCTTGTAGGATGATTCACGATTATATTTTCTACCTTATAGCTAGTGACAGCGGCGATAGCAACTGCTGCGAAGAGGGATACTAATGGATGTTCTTTGGCTATTTGAAAAACTGGTTTTAACATAAATGAAATATTACTAAAAACCAGATTACTATAATATTTCATTATTGTCAATTATTTGCGACCATAATTTCTCAAATAAGTAATCCGAAACTCTCAAGAAATCCTTCTATTTTTATAGGAAGAATTTTTGTTCAATTTACTCTGGCGGAGGAGGAGGGATTCGAACCCTCGAACAGGTTACCCCGTTGCTTGATTTCGAGTCAAGTACTTTCAACCGCTCAGCCACTCCTCCAAAGAAGGGTATAGTAGAGAGAAATAGTATATTTTCAAGAAAAAACTCATATATTCTTAGAAGTGGCTCTATCTCTTTATCTCTAGCTTCTCGATATGAGATAGCAACAACTTAGATACTATCCTTAGTAGTAAAGCTACTTTTCGGAGTTTTCCCACAGCAGTTTTCTTTAGATTATCGCGGTGTTTTCGGATTTTTTATATTTTTTACCTCATCGGATCGTACATTATCGACGGGTCTGAGAAAGACATGCATCGCATTTTTTCCTTCGAGTGCCGTAAATATGACTTTTTTATCCTTGAGTCCTTTGAGTTCGATATTGAGCCACTTGCGTTCCTCAGGGCGCATACGTGATATCCCGATATCGAAAGAGAGGCCATGCATATGGGAAGTCTTGCCATCGCTTGCTTTATGATTCCCCTGTGATGGGATTTTATCATAATACTCTTGCGGACGGGCGAGACTCGTGATGGGAAGTTTCTTTCCTGGAAACTTGAGATCAAATTTTCCAGCGATTTCTTGAAGGATTCGAAATGTAGGGGGGTCAAGAGTACGTAGAAGATTTTTCTTCGATGGATCCTTCTCGTACATACCGATATCAATCAACTCATATCCTCTTCATACTTCTGTTACAAGTATGAGTTTCGATTGCTTGATCCCCTCAGCAATATCAGAATAGGTACGAAATGGTTTTCGCATCGCCATTTCTCTTCGTTCACGCTCCAGTTCTGTAAGTTTCCCCTCGGATTTTCTGGATTTCTTGTTCCCAGTTCTTCTATTCGCTCATTCGATCAGTTTTGGATCTTGGAATTCGAGACTGACTCCTGCAGTATTAAGACTTTCCGGTATCTCTTTGATTCCGTAGCGTTTCTGGAGCTCTTGTCGGACATACCGCGTTTTATGGAAGTAAATCTGAGACTCTATAGGAAGGTTTTCGAAGATATCTTTCCATTTTTCCCCTGCTTTTAGATCTCGTGAAATCGAAGTTCCTTTATTATAGGATGCTCAAAGAATACCTGCTATATCAGTTTTTTGAGGTTTACCTTGGATAAAAAGGAGGTAATCTTGCTTAAAGGAAGAAGGAAAAGTTTGGATAACGTTATCAAACCAGAGGATTTGTGCCATCATCGCGTTAGTATGATCTTGCATCCCTGCAACAAAATCATGATTGAGATTTGCTTGTGGATAGAATTCTTTTGCAAGCCTATTATAAGGTTTTGGCATCATCTGAGCTGATCCTAGTGCTCCAGTACCACTCAGAGAATAATTGTATGTAGCTCGAGTATTACTCCCATATTGATTTAATACTTCTCCCATCTTATCTCCCATCAGCTTAAAAACTTCATCTCGAGGTTTGAGAAGTCACTTTGCCTGACTTCCGATATAGATATCATTATCCATATGTTCCACGATATTGAACATCATAGGGAGCCAGTATGGTATGACTTCATGCACTTTTTTCCCGGGGAATGCCTGTGAGGGGACATTTGCAGTTTTTATTTTTTCATATGCCTGCTGAAATCCAGTCTTGAGATAGTCGAGTCCTTTTGCCCTTTTTTCTGGGGTATCGAGAAGAGGCTCATATGGCACATAGGAGACAAAACTATATGGCTCACTCGTCTTATAGGTGCCAGCATATGCGGAACTCACTGGAAATGAGAGTCCATAGATACGATGTCCCGCAGGAAGGGCTGCACTAAACTGCTGATTCACTCACACTCATTCACGAAAAGTAATCTGGAATTTCTCTTTGGTCGGCGAAGTATATGAAAATACTTTATCTCCTATTCGTTTTAGTTCTAGACGTGTGTATTTTTGTTCATTTTCTCATTTGGTAGCAATAAAGAATGTATCTTGATTTTTTGCTCCTTTTTTTTCCATTTTCTCATCAAGAAATCGTATGACATCGCTACTCGCTCCTCGCTCGAACAACTGTCTGAATCAACTAAGAAGAGCCTTTGTGGGTTGCGTTCATTCTCAAATTGTATTTGGAGAAGGAGGAGTTTCTTTATATTTTAGCTGGGCAGAGGGCGTATTGGGGATATTTTCAGCAAAAGCCATAGAAGAAAATTATGCTTCTAGTCTAGCAGAAAAATGGAGGAAAAACAAATTTTTTCACCTATTTCTTCACGATTTTCGCTATAAAAAATCCCTCTGTCTCTTCGCTCAGGAGTATTCTTACTGCTAGTTTCATAGCTTCACCATAATTCTCTCCTTCAAATCGGGTCAATCCACATTTCCACCAGGGTTTCTCTGAGAGTCCGATATCTATCGTATCAAGACTGGCATTGTGGTTTGATTTGAGAAATTTCGCAATTACTCATTCATTCTCTTCTGGGGCAAGCGTACAGGTGGAGTAGACGAGGGTTCATCATTTTTTCAATCTCGTATAAGCAAGCGTCAGGAGTTCGTACTGGAGCTCTGCCTTTCGAGCGATATTGTCGTGGGACCAGAATCCATAGCTCTTCTCATTCGCTATATTGATTCGTCCTTCCGCACTACACGGAGCATCGAGGAGGATCTTGTCCCAGAGCTCCTTTTTGAAAGAGCCTGCCCTGAGCTTGTCGAAGGGAGCTGTCGACGACGAAGGAGACTGAGGATTTTTTTCTGATGCCAAATCCCCACTCCCCCCATTTACAAAGGGGGTTTCTAGGTACTTCTTCGCATCCATCTTCACTCCCTCGATCATAGTTGCCCCCTGGAGTCGGGAGTTGTACATCAGCTTATCATAGCGAATCTGATTCTGTTCGAGGGCGGTTATAGAACCCGTATTTTCCATCATCATAGCTATCTGCGTCGTCTTCGATCCTGGTGCCGCACAGACATCGAGGATCTGTTCTCCTCTTTGTGGATCGAGCACCAGTACTGGTAGCATCGATGCGAGCGACTGGAGGTAGATCTTCCCCTGATAGAAAGCATCGGTTCCCTTGATCGCATACTCATACGCTCGAGCGAAGAAATAGCAGAGTTCTCTCTCTTGTCATTCTCGCGAAAGCGGGAATCCACTCAGTTTCTCGACAATTATTTTCTTCTCCTCGAATTCCTTCCAGACTTCACTTCCGTCTCCCTTAATCAGATTGAGTCGAAAAGACCCTCTTCGCTCTTGAGAAAAAGCTTCTATTACAAAGTCATAATCCTCTCAGAGAATAGACTGCAGTCGAGTATCGAGGAGTTTTGGAAGTTTCATCTAGAGTTTGGTTACTTTTTTGGTTTTCTTATCGATTCGGTCTAGAAATAGTGTATGAATCTTTTCTCGGAAGTGATGATCCAGTAAAAAGTTACTTTACCGAAGGTGCTGTGGTATTTATTGGAGTAAACCCTTTATCATCATCCTGATACTTCTCCTTCCACTCTTCTGGATTTCCATAGTCAGCAAAGTCCTGATACCATCCGTGAGAAAATTTTGGTTTATGAGCCGCCTTGAGTGGGCACCAGTAGCGTTCCGTTCGACCCGCAATCTCGACCGAATAGGCAAAGAGTCCATTCACGTAGCTACAGTAGAGACACTGGACCTTCTGGATTATATTGAGGTAGTCGAGAAATCTTCTATCGAAGATGATATACTCCGATCTTTTTACCCGCGGTATTCCATAGAGTGGGAAAGCAATCGTATGGTAGATCGTGATACATACATCGAGAATCACGGACGGGAAGATCATCCCAAGGATAAACGGTATCGCGATAATCTGACGCACATTCATCAGTGAAATCGGAAACTTCCAGGTCGGAAGCTTCATATTCCTATTTCTTTTTCTCATTTCTTCGAGAAATATCACTCTTTTTTCTTCGAAAGAAAACCCATACTTTTCCGCCATTTTATCGTATTCTATCCTCAGATCTTGGTTGAGAGATTCGATTTTTTTGAGGATATCACGAATAGTTTGCTGCATGAGGGTATTTTATTTTATAAACTGGATAGATTTATAGAAACGAAGAGTGAAAAAAATACCAAAAGGAATCAAAAGTATCAGTACATCGAGAATGAACTGAAGTGGGAGGAAGTACGGACCACAAGGTCACCCACAAATACCTCCTCCATAGTAAAATGGAAAAGGAATTCCAAGTGAAAGTGGACCATCGCTAGGACGGTCATCACGAAACAACCATAGAGTAAGTCCAATATAGATACATATATACACGAGGACTGCTACGAAAAGTGTCGTTTTACGGATTTGAAATGGAGGAGACATTATGTTTAATCTCAGTTACCGACGACTACCTTCGCATGGCGAATCACTCGATTCCCCATCATGTATCCTGGTTCGAACTCTTGGATGATCTTCCCTGCCTCTCCGGGCATCTGTGTCATTACTTCGTGTTGTTCTGGATCGACTTCACCTCCGAGCGAGATCATTTTCTTCACTCACTGAGATTCGAGGTATTTCTCCATACCAGCGAGCACCGATCGAATACCATCGACAAAAGCATCCCCAGAACTTCCTTCTTTGAGTTTCACAGCCCTTTCAAGATTATCTACTTGAGTGAGAAGTGGCAAGAGAAATTTCATAGAGAGATATCCGACCATCTCTTCCCGCTCGCGCTCTTGTCGTTTGAGAAGATTCTGATAGTCGGCCTGAGCTCGTGCGACGGATTCTCGAAGTTTCTGTATTTCTGGATCTACAGAAATATCCCCGATAGGCGTCTCATTCTGCGTAACTGGTTCCGTAAGAGGTACTTCCTCCTCCTGTTTATGGTCATCTTTTTTCTGTGTCATATATTTTGTGAATAATAAACTGACTCGTATTTTCTCTTTCCGAAAAAATAAGAGAAATAAGGAATCTCTAGGCTATTTGATTTTTGCTTGGATCTTAGTTCGAGTTTTTTCGAGCTTTCCCTTCGCCTCATCGAGCCAGCCACTGATAACATCTGCGGTCGTATCTGTGAAAGTTGAACCTCGTTCTTTCGCTTCTTCGATAAGGGCAGACTTCTTATCAAATATGGTATCGATTTCGGCTTTTGCAGCGGTCTTTTGCTCATCAGTTCAATCTTGAGCAGCAGCTACGACAGTATTTACTTCCGTCATAAAATCTTCCATCATCGCCTCTATTTTTCCTTTGAGTCCTTCGAAGTCCTTGACGTCTGAGAAGTTACTCGAGACAAAACCTTTCACATCATGATACGCCGTCTTGTGAATATCGACTACTTCATTGATGAGGGAATCTATAGTTGTTTTTGAGGTATCAGCTTCGAGCTTCGAAGTGCCTTGATCTTTGCGGTACTTCATCGCGATGGCAAGTCCTGCGGCATAGCCGGCAAGGAGAGTAAAGAGTCATTTTTTCATATATACAAGTTAGGGGAGTGTATTATATAGAGAAACGTGAAAAATTCAATCTATTTTCTTGTGAACTAAATCCGGTAACGATTAGTACGAGTAAGAGGAAAGTAATCAAATCAAGAAAATGCTTGAAAAATCCTAAAAAGTATGGTATACTTAACTATATGGACAAAACAAGTATACAAAAAACTACAAAAGTACGGGTCTTCGGAACGCTCGAATCTTCGAATATACTCCAGTGAGACTTCCGAGTTCTCCTCTGGAATATCCACAAGTGCCTTTCGAAAAAACTTCCAGATGATATGCATAGCCTCCTCGATCGGGCTGATATCGTCCTCTTTCAAGAGGCACTCTTTTCGGAAAAATGGGAAGGTCTATTTGAAAAGTTCGACGGATTCGGGTGGGGATTTTTCAAGGGATTCCGTTTTCCTCGTAGGGAAATTTTCTCCGGGGTGATGACCGGATCTCGCTATACCATGTCGGGTCACTCTATCCACTCGACGAGTGATCAGGAACCCATCCTTCGAACGCATAAGTCTTCTGGTCTTTCCTATTTCCCGATCGCCTGAAAATCAGAGCGACTCCTTATCGTCAATACACACGCCATGAACTTCAATTTCGGGAAACCATTTCGTCGTCAAATTAAGGAAACACTCCTCCTCGTACAGGAGCATATCGGACCAATGATCTGGGCAGGCGACTTCAATACGTGGAGTAAGGGACGAAAAGCCTTCCTTCTCGAAGTAGCTGAGTCACTCGGACTCTCCTGGATAGAGCCCAAGCAGGACCGACGATTTCTAAAACTGGATCATATCCTCTACCGTGGGATAGAACCCCTCTATGCGGAAGTCATCGGAACGATCAAAAGCTCTGACCATAAGCCGATTCTCGCCGGATTTCGAATGGGGTAATATCTATCAAAAGAGAATACCGAAATTTATTAAAGTGGTATTTCCTTTGATAGGTTTTCACATCCCGTTTCTGTAATACGTATATCATCTTCGAGTCTTATGCCAATACCTTCTTCTTTGATATAGATTCCCGGCTCACACGTGATCACCATCCCGGCTTCAAAGAGTTGGTCCCGATCTCCGATATCATGGACATCGAGCCCGAGAAAGTGAGAAGTCGAGTGAGGATAGTATTTTCTCGATAGGAGGATTATTTCTTCTTTCGTTGCTTGAGGCGAGATAAGTCCGAGCTTTCTAAGTTCTTCATTCATCCGTTCGCGTACCTGGTTTTCATATTCCATCCGTTTCACTCAGGGGCGGATAAGCGACTCGGCATATGCTTTGACCGTCAGAACACTCTGATACACTTGTTGTTGACGAAGAGAAGTATGAGAAACTCCCTTTTTTTTCCCCTTCGATAGGGAATTTTCTAAGAAAATCACCCGGGTAATATCCGCAGCATACCCTTCATACTCAGCTCCCGCATCGACGAGGACGATATCTCATGGCTCTAGCTTCCGATCGTGTTTCGTATAGTGAAGCGTACAGGCGCTCTGACCACCCGCGACAATCGTGGGGTACGCTTCCGTGAGATGGTGCGATCGATATATTCCAGCTACCAAAGCCTCGATCTCATATTCGTACATTCCAGGTTTGATGTATGCTCGGATCGTATCAAAGGCTTGGTGGGTAACTTTTATGGCTTTTTTCATGTGCTGTATCTCTTCATCTGTCTTAACAAGGCGTAATCTATCCAGATATGGTTCTATTTTTGCTATTTTATCTCGAAAATGGGAAACTCTGAGTTTTTTTTGAAGATTTTTTTCATGTGGAAATGCGCGTTTTTTATCCCTGCGAAAGAAGATATGTTTCGCCTCTTGAGCATACTTGGAGTATTCATGTTTGAGAAGATTCAGGGGAAATACCTCCGAGATTCCTGAAGCTTTAGCAATCTCTTCAGGACTCATACGACTCGTTCCCCAGAGGAGTTCCTTTTCACTGATCGGTTCAGAAAAAAGCATCCAGTTGATTTTCTCAGTATGCTTCTTCACTCAGAAAAGCACAGTATCTGGAGAGTTGACTCCCGAGAGGAGGAGGAAGTCAGAGTCCTGTCGAAACGGGTACATTACATCCCCATTGCGCCGATGTTCTATATTTCCTGCGAGAAGGAGGATTGAGTGTCTTGGGATGTCATTCGAGAGTTGTTCTCGTTTTTCTTGTGCGATCATACTTTGATATTAGTAAAAAATCTATAAAATGGAAAAAATAATTTTTTTTATGGATACTGGGATTGGGGAAAGTTATTCATTTTAGTATTTCCATTTCTCTAGATCTATTCAATTATTATCTTGTATCTCATAAGATGCTTAGTATTACACCTCAAGAACTCGTTTCTCTTCTCGAAAAATCACCGGAGAAAATCGATCTTATCGATGTCCGTGGTGCAGGGGAATATGCCGAAGTCCATATTCCCGAAGCTCGCAATATCCCCCTTCCCATACTTCCGATGCGGATGAATGAGGTGAATAAAGTAAAGCAGGTCATCTTCATCTGCCGAAGTGGTGCTCGATCCTGACAGGCCTGTCTTCTTGCTGAGAATGAAAAAATCAAAGCCTATAATCTCTCGGGAGGCATGATTGCCTTCGAAGAGATATTTCCAAAACTCGTCGTTCATGGGGGAAAGAAAAAACTACTTAGATTATTTTAGTTAAAGTTAGATTGACGGAAAAGAAGCCTTTTGATTCTCACTCAGGTGAAAACGGAGACTCATGCCTTTAGTCATTCCAACCGAAACGACCGAAGGAAGTGTAGCAGAGGAATCCCTTTCGAGAATCGAAATTACCTTCCAAAAATCTCAAAGGGATCCTTCGAGTGCCTCGAGATGACAAAAAACCAAAAATTCAACAATTGATATACAGGGGTTCACAATTCTCCAATTCATAGTTCCCTCATTCCTAATTATTCATTATTCATTTTTAATTCTTCATTATTTATCTATGCTCACGATCTATACCAAAGACTACTGCCCATACTGTACTCTTGCCAAGAATCTTCTCACCTCTCTTGGTGCAAAGTATCAAGAAATCGATATCACCTCTTCTCCTGAGATTATTATGAATCTCGTGAAAAAATCTGGAATGCGGACCGTTCCCCAGATATTTATTTGAGAAGAGTGCCTTGGTGGATTTGACTCGATCAATACCATGCATCAAGAAGGGAAGCTCAGAGGAAAACTCGGGCTCTGAGAATAAGTTCTTTCCTGCCTTGGATGATATCTTACCCACCTCTTACTTTTTCCTGGTATACTGACTCTAGTAACATTCGAACTCCGCATACTTGCTCGTGGAAGAAACCCAGAATATTCTTACGGTTCACTACTTCCCGAAAGCATACTGGCTTCGTAACTCTTGTTACTGGAGAGATATAGAAGCCGAGAGGCGTTTAGCTAGCAAACACTATCAACGTACCTATATACTCCATATCCGAAACTGATTTTTAGTTCGTAACCCCTTTTATCTATGAAAAAATCAATTCTTATCTGATCTGCAATTGTCACCTGACTCACGGTCCTCGCCGCTACGACCTTCGCCGCTACTGGAACATCTTCTGCATGAACCTCTGCAGGAAAAATGTTCTCAAGCAAAATGGGAATGATGGAGTGACGAGGACATCGAGGAGGTTCTCCGCTCGGTGGACCTGCATTCTCCACTATGACCGATGCAGAAAAGACGGCATTCAATGCGCTCTCAGATACTGAGAAAAAGGCATTCCTCGAAAAGAAACGAACCGACATGGAAGCGACTCGAACGGCTCATGAGGCTGTCATCGATAAACTCCTTGCTGGAACGGCTCTCACGGCAGATGAGGAAACCCTTAGACAGACGATTATCAAGGAACGCGCTGATCATAAAGCACAAGAAGTACTTATGAAGGCTAAGATGGAACAGATAAAGGCTATATTCGAGAAAAAACAAGCTGGTACCGCCCTCACGGCAGACGAGCAAGCACTCCTCAATAGTATGCCAAAAATGGGTGGTAAATGAGGTATGAGAGGCAATCATATGAATATGATGGATCCTATAGAAACAGAAGAAACAGAGGATACTCCATAGTCATATACTGTATTTCCAAGAGAAAAAAGAGTAAAAATATCCGTCCGGGAAGGCGGGTATTTTTATTTTCTTACTAAGCTCTTACTTCTATGTACTATACTATATTGTGTTTGGGTTGAACGAAAACCTCGTATACTCAAAGATATCGAATGAGTGTCCAGTATTATTCCTAAAAAAATAACAGCCTCCATATCGAGCTTTACTTCCTAAAATCTTTCCTTATGCATATCCTCCTTATAGAAGACAACATCGCACTGGCTCAGACGGTGACCCGCTACCTCGCCAACGAAGATATCCAGTGTACCCTCCGAACTCATGGAACGGAGGGATATATGGAAGCTATGAATAATAGCTATGATGTGATTATCCTCGATATCGAACTTCCTGGATTCGATGGTATCGAAATATGTCGTCGCCTTCGCAATGAAGGTAAAACAACTCCAATTATCATGCTTACTTCTCGAGGAACTCGAGATGATATAGTCGCCGGACTCGACTATGGTGCTGACGACTACCTCTCAAAGCCTTGCGACTATCGTGAGCTTGTCGCCCGAATTCGAGCCCTTTCGAGAAGGGATAATACCCACAAAGGAACAGAAATCATGGAAGTAGGTTCGCTCAAAGTCGATAAAAAACATCATACCGTACTCCTTCGTGGGAAACCTATCGATCTCTCGAAGCGAGAATACGAGCTCTTTCTCTACTTTATGGAAAATAATGAAAAGATTATCTCCAAACAAGAACTCTCAGAAAAAATCTGGGGAAACTATGAGGTATTTGAAGAACAAAAAATAGTAGAAGTGTATATCGGATATTTGAGAAAAAAAATACCGAACTGCATCGAAACCCGAAAGGGATATGGATATATACTCAATAGTATCCTCTAATACATGATTATTTTAAAAATATCTTTCAAAAGGTACACTTCGGAGTGAATCGATTCTGGCAATTTGAGAATTTTAAGGTAACTTAGTATTGCTCTAAATTATCCAAAAGTATACTTTTCTATATACTCGGTTAAGACCACTTCCTACAATCCACTCCCTTCATATGTCCGATAGTTCTCTCTCCAGTACCGAACGAAGTCTCGTCACCCTCTTTGTCGGATGAGCCTTCATTTTCCTTCTTTTTTTTGAGGGATTTTTTATTACAAGTCGTATCATCCTCGAGAATCGATTCCAAAATGAAGTCTTTGACACCACAATTATGCGGATGTCAGAGAAGAAAGAGAGACCTGTTTTGTGATCTCTGCATGGACCAAGGCCCCAGCTTGGGATCGGATTTATCATCATCGATAACAGTGGAAATATCCTCGAAAATAGGCTTATCGGAACGGAGGAGAATTCTGAAGTAGATGAACTTATCGATAAGGATACGCTCCTCTCGATTTCAACTGGTGGAACCTACTCAGTAAATGGGATGCTCATGAGAAAAATGACGAATCCAAAAAATGAATTCCAGTACCGCATATTTATAGGAAAATGAGGGTATCCAGTCGAGGATATCCTCCGTGACGTCCTCAGATTTCTCGCTATGGATATTCTCATCCTTCTGCCATTTTGGTTTATGGGGCGATACTTTGTCCGCCAAACACTCAAGCCCGTCGAAGAAAATATGGACGCGATGGCTCACTTTATCAATGATGCGGGTCACGAACTCAAAACTCCCCTTGCGATCATTTCCGGAAACCTCCAAGTGCTCAGGGATAGTAAAAATAGAGATAAAGAAATGATAGAGACGAGTATCAAGACGATTGATTCTATGGCTGACTCACTGGATGGACTTCTCGAGCTGAGCCGGATCACACTGCCAAAAATCAAAACCCAGATGCCCCTACGAGAGTCGATCGAAGATATCATCGAATCGTTACGTAAACAAATAGACAGTAAATCAATCATCCTTGAGATACAGGTCCCAAAAACCGTAAAGATTTCTATGGATAAAAAGCATTTTTCTATCTTATTCTCGAATGTACTCGAGAATGCGATTCGATACAATAGAGTTGGAGGCTCTATCTTCGTGAGCTATACCTGAGGGATTCTCAGTATTCGGGATACAGGAATCGGAATGACCGAAGAAAATAGAGAAAAAATATTTGATCGGTTTTTTCGGGTAGACCGTAGCGGAAACTCGCCGGGGAGTGGAATCGGACTCGCGATCGTTGACCGAATCGTACGCCTCTACGGTTGGAAGATTACCGTTGTAAGTGAACTTGGGAAGGGAACTACCTTTTCTCTTGTGGTAAAATAATTTTGTTTCTTGAGGAAAAAAGGTAGTATGTCTGTACTTATCACTATTTTATTATGAAAATATTTTTTATCACTCCTTCCCTCCTCATCCTCTCCTCATGTACTTGGGGATGGAACACTACTCCTCCAGTCGTCGAAAGTCCCTACCCAAAAGTCGCCATCGATGCTACGGGAGTCACCCTCGCACCCGTCGAAAGAGGTTCTTCTTTTGTCGCGAATGGGACTGAGCCATTTTGGAGTGCTGATATTAGTCCTACTTCTGTATCCTATAGCACACCTGGAGAAACGGATACAATTACTAAAATATATGAAACTCGTCAGAGTGAGCAAAATGGCATGATCATCGTAAAAGATGCGAAGGGTGAGTTTTTTATCACCCTAAAAAAAGAGGAATGTAGTAATGGAATGAGTGATATCAAATTTCCATATACTGCGACCGTACTTATGGGAGCGGATACGCTCAAGGGATGCGCCAAAGAGGGCACATCGAAATAATCCTATCTTCATAGTTTCACTTTAATTCTCCCACCAATCGGGAGGATTTTTTGAGGTTTCAATCCTTCTGTTTGAATCCCCTTAAGCTCTCATCCATCCTCTCCCAATAATGAAAGAGGTATTGATTTCTCAAACGGGCATTCTCATTATTTTTCTACTTATCCTCATTTTTTACGAGTCTCACTACTGTCTCGATATGGTGGGTATGAGGGAACATATCCATCGGTATAATATCCGTAATAGTATATTGGAGTTTTGGAGTATGAGAATCTTTGATTTTTGAATCATCCTTTTTCTCTCAAATACTCAATTCATTCTCTACTTTTTCATCATTGATTCCGAGAAGAATCCCGAGATCTCGTACCAGGGTCGAAGGATTACAACTCACGTAGATAATAGTATCAGCTCCGAACCGAAGGAGATCCGCACAGGCTTTCGGATGCATCCCGTCTCGAGGAGGATCGACGATCAAAGTTATATTATTTCAAGTTGTAGATTTCAGTTCAGAACTCAAGAACTGGGAGAGAAAATCTTCAGTTTTTTGATTGATAAACTCGATATTGGCAATCTGATTTCGTATGGCATTTTTCTTCCCATCTTCACTCGCACTGGTCACGAGTTCTACAGAATACACTTTTTTGAACGTATCAGCCAGGAGAAGCCCGATAGTACCGGTTCATCCATAGAGATCCAGTAATATACTACCTTCCTTGGATTTATTTCAATCTGAAACGTGAGTATTATCTTTGGCAAGAAGATCTATAACGATCTGATAGAGTTTCTCCGCTCCGAGAGAATTCGTCTGGAAAAAGCTCTTGGGTTGGATTTCGAAAGTCTTCCCGAGAAGTTCTTCGGTAATCGAAGTTTTTCAGAAAATAAGTACTTCATCTCCTGTCACAATATCCGCCCTTCCAGTATTCTTGAGGATATATATGGAGACTATATGTGGGAAGAGTTGAGTAAGAGTGATCGAAAAATCTTTGATAACCGAAAGGATACTCTCCTTCTCCTTCTTCCCTCATCATTCTTCAAACTGAAAGTCTGTATTCACACTCCAGAGGATCATGATTTCGCTCGTTTTTTTGGCTTTTCGAATCACGAGGTGCCTCCAGAAGCCCACGCCCGTTTTTGGATCATAGGTCGGATACCCTGAATTCCGGGAAAAAGTATCTATCTTGCGAAAAATAGCATTAATTTCTTCATCTGCAAGGATGCAATACTCACAATCAATAATGCGGTCAAATTGGGCGGGCGCATGGAAACCGAAGCGGAATTCATCATGGACCCCTTCCCGATCAGAAATATATTTCCCCCAGGAGAACTCCACCTTATTACGATAGGCAATCTGTTCAGGAGAGGGAGTAATCGGATGAAAAACGGTATCTTCAGTATATGATTTCAATATATAGAAGGCTTCTCATATCTGGGATTCCTTGATCTCAAGCTGCTTCTCATAAGGAATCTGGAGCCACTTGCATCCACCATAGATCTGCCATCCAGGGGGAAGGTCTTGCTCGAAGGGAGAACGCTTCACCGTTCGAAGGATCTGGGCTTCATATCGGTTCTTGTGAGCTCGAGTAATCCGAAGATCTACGATGCTCTCGGGAATCGCTCCTCCCGCAACCATCACTTTCATCCCATCTGGGGCTGTAGCAAGTCCCGATCCTCCATAGATTAGTTTTTCGATACGTATATTTTCGAGAATTTCGTGTTTTTTCATAGGGAATAATTTGGAGGTACTATATGAAAAATTTAAGAAATAAGAAATTATTCTAAGCTCATTTCTCAACTATAGGTCTCGGACATTCTAGAATCCGTGGGTTTGTGAAAACCCCATTTTCTGATAGGATTCACATCATAGGTAAGTTTCATATGCAATCTATGCCGTTCCATCCATACTCATAATTGATCTTCATTTTGAATAGCAGTAGGAAGTACGGTTGGGGTATTGGTAATAAACAGTTTTTCTGACTTTATGATGTATACTTTCCGAAATCAGAGTGCTGTTACGTATTTTTTTAATTCCTCTACGAGAAGCTTGAAATGCATTCCATTGGCACCGTATTTTTTCTTACACTGTAATTGAAAAATTTCGATTATTCCATCTGATAAAATAAAAAATCCAATAAGTCATACTTCAATACCGGTTTTTTTATCTACTAATGAAATACTAAGATTGGTATCTTTAAAAATATATTTTGAATTATTATTCAATACTATATCCACTCATAATTCAAGATTTTCTCCAAGGATGGTTCTATTAAATAGAGAAGTGGCAACATCAAGAAATTGCTGTTCCGAAACATTGGAAACAAAAAAATTCCATAAATTCCACAAATCATCTTCGTAATTCGGAAACAGTTGCTGCTCCGATTTAGGAATTCAGAAAGTTATATTTTTCCCTCCATTTATATTCAAACACTTTCTTTTCAAAAGGAGAAATAGTTGTTGAAAACGGAGGGTTCTCTCAATCTTATCAGGAGTATAAAGTAATGTTCTCATCATTACCTGAGAAAGTCTCTGAGCAAATAATCGTTGTTCAGTTAGAAAGTCCATATCTACTGAACCTGGTTGGTAAGATTGTATACACCACTTCCGCTAACAAAATCCGTATCCGTCATCGTAAGGCGAGATCAAGAAAGGTTAGGAACCGTAAAGTGGGCAAGCACTTGTCATGGACGAAGGGCTCATTTTTTCATATCTATCTGGACCGAGTATATGCCTGGAAGTCCCTTGGAAATCTCAGTATTGGCGTCCTCTGAAGAAAGGGTCGTAAACCGCTCTGGATCTCCGAGAAGGGTAAATCGCACCGTTTCCACTTCGGAAGCCTCTGATCCGAAGATAATGGTTCACTTTCCTGCATCAACTCTCAAAATAAGATCCGCTGCATATAGAGAGTTTTTACTTTTACTGACATCAGCCTGGAGTCCCATAGGGCCTGTTATGATAAGTCATACCGTTCCGAACGAAAGAAAGAGAGCAAATACCACACTGAGTACCCAGTGCGGTCGATTTTGCTTATGAAATTCTGAGAAAAAATCTTTCATATTCAGGGCTTTTATATATAATGATTTCATTGTATCACTTTGTTAACGCTTTGTCAAGATGACGATTCGACTCTATGCATTTATCCTTCTCATAATTCTGATTACGAGTCTTTCTTCGGCAACCTTGCTCGTGAATTTTATGAACCCGGAAAGCAGTATGTCACTCGCTTTTTCTCTGATGGGAGTTTCTGTCTTTCTCGCGAGCTCAAGTCTCCTCACGTTCTTTATTTTTTTTATAAAAAAGGTCTATTACCGAGGAGATGTACAACTCTCGACGATGAATGCGAGCCTTCGCCAGTCTATACTCATAACTCTTGGCGGTCTCGCTACCCTCGGGCTTTATATCCTCGAGATTCCTGAAACCCGACTGATTCTCATGATCTGGGCAACCGTCGCCTGCCTCGAAGTCATGGTGCAAGCGATAGAATAGTAGAGCTAAGGTGTTTGATTCAAAAAGATCTACCAATAATCTAAAATACCAATAAACCATGAACCTGTAAAACAAATACACTATTCTCTAAAAGCTCTACCAATGAAATCCCTCCTCTCTCTTTTCCTCTCGCTCCTCCTTATTTTTTCGGGAATCATCCTCGCCTACTTCTTCCTTCCGAAACCCTATGTCGTCCACTATCATGCCAATATGGAAGTATATATCGATGGGAAAGAGTGGGATTTCGGTGGAAGTCAGTATATGGAAGAGGTAACTCGGTGTAATGTCCAAGCCTGAGTCCTACCTACCGATAGAGTTCACCTCCATGAGAATAAGTGAGACCTCGTCCATGTCCATATGGCTGCTTCAACCTGGGGAGATCTCTTCTCGAATCTCTACTGGAACTTCGGAAGTGGATACCTCGTAGATGATTTTGGGAAGATATACCTCACGGGCAGTGGCAAAAATCTCTACTACATCCTCAACGGCGAAGTCATCAATAATCCCCACAACCGCCCAGTCGAGAGTGAAGATCGTCTCCTCATCTGGTATGGTACAGGAAGCGAAAAAGACGTGCTCGCATCAGTATATCCCAAGGTCTCAAGTGAAGCCCACCTCTACAATACTAAGGCAGATCCAGCAAGCTGTAGTGCCAATGTAGAAGAGTGACTCTGGAACGCTCTGAAGGAAATCTTTACTCATACCCACGACTAAGAGTGGGATTATATTTCCCATAATTCATGATGTCCTCTGGCTTCAAAATGATCAGATCTTAGACTCTTCTTAGGTGCGATTATGGTTCCGAACAATACTCGCAATTATTGCATTTTTTTGGAAATTAAAGTATACTCAATCCATGAAAAACATACTCAAACCCTTCTGAAAACCCGTTCTCATTATCGTATTTCTCCTCCTGCTCTCTATTACTTCTTGGCTCTGGTGGCATTTTACGGATACGGCCATCATGCTCGGAAACTACGGAAAGGGTCATACCTATTTTGATATCGGGCTCTCGATGATTATGGTGATATGATTCCCCCTCTTTCTTATCGGTATACTCTATAAAGGGATGTTATTCGGAGCTCGTGAAAACCTCGATGGAAAAACCGGCATAGGAGCGATCAGTGGTATCGCAGGAACTATCCTCTCAGGATGTTCGTGCTGTGGACTCACCCTCGCTTCATACTTCGGACTCCTCCCACTTATGGGATTTCTCCCCTATAGTGGCCTCGAAATCAAAACCCTCGGCGCCCTCGGTCTTCTCTATGCGATCTGGGCAACGTATGTTAATCTCGAGGTATGTAGGGTAAAAAATCGGTAATATAAGAATATTTGAAAGATCCTTTCTTTGGGTCTGTTTCGAATAATACTCGGGAAACGAGCCATATAGAGATTCCTTATTTTTATACCTCCACAATCGGAGAAATATCAAACCCGCTTTGGGACTTGGCACGAGTACAGTAGTCGACTATTGCATCCATAAAATAGGGAGGAAGAGATTTTTGTATGATTCCTACGACATAGTAACTCACGAGCATCATCGCCGCATAGCTCACATCATCAAAAATTGGAAGATTGATCTGATTTTTTCCGTATTGTATTCCTGTCATATTCCCAAAACAAAGAAAGAGTTCTCGATCATCCTGCACCACCGTCGTGGCATGTTTCATCTGCTCGTAAGAAAATATATCTCGTGCGATTTTTCGACCGAAGAGTTCGATAAATTTGACCTCGATCATCTCACGTAGGAGAACGAACTGATCCGGAAGGACGATGAATATCCCAGTATATTTCCCCCAATTCACATCTTTCAGCGGTACTTCCAGCGTCTCAGTGAGGAAATTACGAAGTCCCTTGAGATCAATATCTGGAGTTTCCGCGAGCATATAGCCAAAATATGTAGAAGTATTGTAGGTGTAGGGTTCTCGGATTTTTGGCATGATAATACTCGCATCCGCCATACTTCTCCCCGTACTTTTCTCACTCGAGGAGATGAGAAAGGTTTTTTTCTGGTGTTTTTGAGCGGCAGCGAGGATAATCGGAGCGTGTTTTTCTCCGCTCGCGGAAACGACGACAACATCGGTAATAGAAGGAATTTGTTCAAGCTTCCCCTCAACTTCGGATTCGAGCGCAAAGTAGGCAGGGGTATTGCGAAAGAGGATCCTCCCCGTATAGTATCCGTTATTGCTTCCTACGACGAGTGGCACTCGAAACTGAGAGAGGTCAATCTTCGGAAGCGTATGTTTCTCTCCGTACATATCGATGGTCGCGAGCACGATAGCCTCAAGCGTCGGAAGTGAATCCATATCAAAAAGTGGCGAAGAAGACATAGAAGGAATAAATATAGATCATATTATATGAAAGATTGATTTTTTTTCAAAAAAAGAATCCTCACTAGGAAGAAGCTATAGATATTAGTCAATCAAGAATATCTCTCTACGCGGATTTTTATGGCATCCGGCATCGAGTATATATAATAAATTCTACTCTCTACGAGGGGGTATGGAAAGCATATGAAAAGTTACCGCACTTGAAATCTTTCAACTTCCCTCAAAAGGAAAATAAGAGGTATATTCCATAAAAGAATACTCCTTTTTTCCAATATACAATTGATATACTCCATCATTTATACTTATGAATAGTATTGTATCCTGGAGATGGGTGCTATGAGTTTATTCACCCACTGGTATCGCTTGTAGTGGCAAGTACATATTCAGCCGCATCCAGTCTTGTCCAGTCGGGATCAATTCCAAGAAATTGATGCACTTTAGTACCAGTCCTTCCTTTCACCAGCTTCACATATCTACTTGCGGCTACTCTGGGTCTACCAGTATCTCGAAGTCTTTTTTCAAAAGTTTCAAATACAATTCTATTTATGCTGGTTAATTTTTTAATGGCATGAAAAGGGTCATTTCCTCTATCAGAATAGTCTCGTTGCAATACATTCATATAAGAAGAGTTAGTTAAACATATAGTATATTAATGAAATAATATATAAGTCAATTTTTCACTCTAAAAAAACCTAAAGTATGCTTGGGGATAGCTCATACGGTACTCGATAAAGTTCTCCTTGAACTCGGTATACCCTTTCTGATCTCCGGGTCATCCCTTCTGTCGAAGTTGGTCGAAAGAAAGGTACTTGATTCATGTTTTGAGGGAACTCGAAAACCATTCATCGATCAGTCCCGTCCCTCACTGAACTCTATAAGCTTCCCTGCCAGTGAAGGCGACCAAGTGAACTGAACTATTGAGATAGTCATGTACCGCGAGTCCGGCAACCGGCACTCCATCGACCAAACAGAGCCACTGTCGGATGCTCTCCGGACCGATCGCTACCATTCGTTTATAGTAGGAGATATAAGCACCCTTGTACCAGTGCTTCACCTTCGTCGCGGAGAAGGCTTTGATAAATACTTCCGGGGTAACCTCTTCTATCACCGCTGCAGATGCCAGGAATTTCTTCTCTGCCCGACGCGCTCGCTCATTCCATTTTTTTCGATAGTTCTCATCCAGGATAGTAAATCCAGTTTCCTGGAAATGATCCGAAAGCCAGAGTTTTCGCCATCAAACTGGAATATCTGTACGACGATCTGGAATCCAAGCCACAAAAGCATGTTTGACTCCATTCAATTTTAGGTCTTCGATATCGGGCCCAAAGTCGGTACGTTCGTGTTTGATAATATGAAATCCCAAGAGGTTCTTCTTCCAGCCATACTGGGGACCACTTCCGAGGATATAGGTTTCTGGACCACAGCTCTCGAGGTACCTGCGATACACGGGAGATGCCGTACGATGATAGTAGAAATCTGGAAAGTAATCTTTTTTATCGAGGTGAATCATGGATTTAGTATAGCATAAGAAGTGGTAATTTTGCAAAAGAAAATTGCAGTTGTGCTGGTTAGCTGGTTTTCCGATGAGCTGATTTAGACGTTAGGAAGAAGGTGTGCTGGGAGGCTGAGAAGGGGGAGGCTGGGATGGGTAGGTAATAACTTCCATAAAGGTGTCTCTAGGTCGTTTGTACGCCATTCAGGTATCTTGTCCTCTTCTAACGTCTCTACCAGTCTCTATCTTCTCTATCTTTTCTACCGTCCACCCTCACCCTTCTACCTTTCTACTCTTCTCCTTTTCCTCTTTTCTAGCATCTCTATCCTCTCTACCGTCTCTATCATCAGTCCTTCTCCCCTATCATGTCACCTTTTTTACCAGAGTAATACGGCTCTCCCACTGTCCACGGTGAGAAATAGCATTTTCTGCCGCATCCTGCTCGGCTTTTTTCTTGCTGGACCCTTTTCCCTTCCCGAGCTCGATCTCATCGAGGATAACCGTTATATGGTAGGATTTGTTATGATCTTGACCTTCCTCATCGACGACGAGGTAGGTCGGCGTAATCCCCCAGACTCATTGGGTCACTTCTTGCAGATAGGATTTCGGGTCTACATAGAGCCCCTTCGCAAGGATATGTTCAAGGGTCGTGTAGACATGGCTCAGGATAAAGTCTCGAGCATAGGAGAATCCAAGGTCGAGATAGAGTGCTCCGAGGAGCGCTTCGAGGGTATTCGCGAGGATATACGGGTTCTCGTGTCCACTCGCGAGGAACTCTCCACGCGAAAGCTGGATCGCGGAAGCAAAGTGAAGTTTTGCGGCTATCTCTGCAAGATTTCTCCCGCGCACCAGAGCAGAGCGGATATCGGTAAGTTCTCCTTCGGGTTTGAGGGGGAAATCTGCAAAGAGATTCTCGGTAACCACGAGTTCGAGTACAGCGTCCCCGAGGAATTCAAGGCGTTCATTACTTTCTTCATATCCTAGTGTTGATTCATTGAGAACCGAGCGGTGGATAAAGGCGAGGTAGTAACGAGTGATGTTTTGAGTGGGAATCTGGAGCGAAGCGAGGATGGTTCCTACCTTCATTTCAAACTCTTCTCGATCAAATCGGAGAGAATGTTTGGCCATAGCGTATGGTTAAAAAATAATATAACAGGAGAATTACTATGAATACTCTATTAGGAGCTGAAAAGAAAATATACTCCGAAACAGCCGATGACTATCATAGTGATATTTTTCAAAAATGCATTTCCTTTTTTACTACTGTGTTTTATGCCCGAATGAGAACCGATATAGGAACCGATACCATAGAGGATGATATACGAGAGATGAAATATATTAGCTTCGATAATGGGGATAAGAAGCCCTGGTAGGTAGAAGAGATAGGCAACTTTTGCGATAATCTTTGACTCGAGTATCGTCATCCCGAGTCAAAATGTATAAAAAAACTGGTATATGACGCCGATACCGGCTGGAAACACAGCTCCTATAATATTGAGAAGCAGATAGATTCCATAGCCAATATATCTTCGCGTTCGAGAGATACTGCGACTCAACACTCATATTTCTGGAGAGAAAATATTGATGCAAAGAAACACGAGCATAAAAGCTCCCGTAAGTTTCAAAAGGACAAGTGTCGGAATGGAAACCAAGATTTTTCCACCGATAAATCCACCAATAAAGGCTATAACACTCAGTATGATCAAATAATCACTCCTCGTATGATTTTCTCTGACGAGCTGAGGAAGTCCTCAGAGTGTAAATCCGACTCCGCCGATCTGGAATGTGGTTTTTGCGATCTGTGGAGGTATACCAATAAGAATAAAACTTCCCACGGAGAGTGAAGACGCAACTCAAGGGATAAATGCTCCGATATATCCCGTTACGATTCAGATGAGAAAAATCGAAACTTCAAGCATACTTAGTCCTGAGTGAAGAGTCGAAAATCTGTGACTGGATAGGAAGCGAGGAGGGTTTCTTTCTCCTTCATAAAGGTCGCAAGCGTGCCATTCACAAATCCCTTGCCCTGATCATCGGAGAATTTCTTCGCGAGTTCGATCGCTTCGTTGATACTTACGGTTACGGGAATTTCTAATACCGGAAGATAGAGTATCTCGGAAAGTGAGATACAGAGGATCAGGATATGAAGGACGGGCATCGTCGAGAGTTCAAACTTCGGGGCAAGACGTGCAACGATAGACATAAGCTCCTTCTCATGGCTCAGGATAGCAGTTTCAAGGTTTGTAAAATAAATCTCATCCAGATAGTCATCTTCAGGCTTCTGGAAGCTCGACAAGAAACTCTCGCGATCAAATATCGCTTCGGACTCAGTACGAGCATACAAGGACTGAAGGAGGAGTTCACGGGTTCGGCGACGAGAAATCATAGGAATAGCAGATAGCAGATAGCAGATAGCAGGAGTATAGAGAAAAAGAGAGAAAAAGCGAGGTGAAATTTGACAAGAGAGAGAGAGAGATGTGGTATCATCTTGATGTTTAGCACTAACTCTAATTCTATGCCACTAGAAAACTGACCAGATAACCTTGATAGTGAGGGGAGAACAACTATTTTCTTAGAGTGAGCCCTACAAATGGTAACGACCTGATGGAAAATGGGTGATTTATATAACTATCTCTACTCTTTAGATCCTGAAACAAGAAAAGAACAATTGGCAATGCTACAACAGGCAATCGAATTACTGGCAAATATTCATGATGTGAAAAATAGAATACCAAGATGATCAGCCCAATCTTCTGTAGATACGATAAAAAATCAAGTAAGGAAACTTCAAGGATCCTAATTATTGAGAACAAAAAAAATCCAAAATAGGATTCCTTTGTGTATACTAATTACTTTGTACTGAAAACTGATTAAGCACGGATCTTTTTCACCGCATTCTTTGACCCGGTAGAACGCACAGAGAATACCTTTCTTCCCTTGTATTCTCCAGTCACTGGAGAGGCAAAGTGAGAGAGTCCAGTCGCGTTTCCTGCAGCATCAAACTGGAGGGAAACGAGATTCTTGAGACGCTTGGCGTTGATCCTAAGCCATGCAGAGTATCGCTTTTTACTGCGTACCTTTGAGATTTGCTGTTGAGGAGAGAAAGTCATAATGAATTAGTTATCAAGTTATCAAGTGGGAAAGTTATCAAGTTGTTTTCTTGTTTTACTTGAAAACTTGAAAACTTTGAACTTGAAAACTACTACGCTACATTTACATAAATATCTCGAAAGATACGTCCGTCGAATCGAACACGACGCTTCTCTTGGAAATGCACGAGACCATCAGTGGTAGCAAAAAGAGTGAAGTCATTTCCCTGAGAAACTCCTGTTCCTGGCCAGAATTTGTTCCCTTTCTGTCGGACGATAATATTTCCAGAAATAACCGGTTGGTTTCCATAGACCTTTACTCCAAGGCGTTTTGCCTGACTGTCGCGACCATTGGAGGTCGATCACATCGCTTTCTTATGAGCCATACCGTTGAATTGTTAATTTTTAATTGTTAATTTTTAATTATTCTTATTTGTTATTTGCGTATCGAGCGAAGGCCTTGTTCGCTTCGGCCATCTTGTAGACATCGAGTTTCTTCTTGACTGCAACTCCAGTTTCAGTTGCCGCATCGATGAGCTCCTGAGCGAGGTAATGACAAAAGTACTTTCCACTCTTTCCACGAGCTGCCGCGAGGATCCATCGGCTCGCAAGAGCAAATGAACGACCTGGCTTTACTTCCATTGGCACCTGGAAGATAGAACCTCCGACGCGTTTTGGACGACATTCGATCTTGGGCATCACATTCGATACCGCTTGATCGAAGATATCTTCTGGGTTAGTATATCCCTTTTCACGGAGGATATCGAAAGTCGCATTCAAAATCTTGTAGGCAAGAGTTTTCTTTCCTTCCTTCATGACATAGTTCGTGAATTTTTTTAGACGCTCATTTTGAGTGGTAAATGATACGCTTCCTTTGGTGCTCATAGTTTTTTAGTTAAAAGTGGAAAGTATGTGGTTAAAAGTTTTCAGGAGTGATTTCTCTGTCTTGAATACTTGAGGATCTCATACTTGAGGGCTTATGAATTATTTTTTTGCTTTTGGTTTCTTGGTTCCGTACTGAGATCGTCCCTGTCCTCGTTTATCAACTCCCTGACAGTCAAGGACTCCTCGAACGATGTGGTAACGAACTCCTGGGAGGTCCTTCACACGTCCACCACGAATCATGACGACCGAGTGTTCCTGGAGGTTATGACCCTCACCTCCGATATAGGAGATGACTTCATATCCATTGGTGAGTCGGATCTTCGCGACCTTTCGGAGCGCAGAGTTTGGCTTCTTCGGAGTAGAAGTGTACACCTTGAGACACACTCCTCGTCGCTGAGGGGCAGCAAGTGGACTCGTCTTTCTCGTGAGAGAGTTACGATTCACCTGGAGGGCAGGAGACTTACTCTTTCGAGTTGGATCCTTTCGTTTCTTGCGGATGAGCTGACTGATAGTTGGCATAAGGTGGAGTTATGAGTTATGAGTTATGTGATTAGAGTTATGAGTGGTACCAAATATAAAAACTGGAAACTCTCAACTCTGAACCGTAAACTGAAATTGATTATCGTTTTGACCAAGAACCAGCCTTTCGAGCCTTGTGGAGACCTGGCTTCTTTCGTTCGACCTTTCGGGCGTCACGAGTGAGGAATCCAGCACCGCGAAGGACGACTCTGAGGGTTTCATCATTTCCGACGAGGGCTCTTGCGAGTCCGTGTCGAATTGCCTGAGCCTGAGCTGATTCACCAGATCCTTCAACCTTGATTTCGAAATGAAAGGCATCATAGACTCCAGCAACTTTCAGAGGTGAGTAGATGGTATGGAAGAGGTCAGCGCGCTTGATGAAAGTATCAATAGATTGATTATTGATCTTCGATTCTCCCTTTCCTGAGAAAAGTCGAACCTGGGCAACTGCCGTTTTTCGGCGTCCGATTGCGTAGGTATATATTGAAGGAGTGGTAGCCATATCTAGGAGGAGTAAGAATTAGATGGAAAGTGCTTCGGGCTTTTGTGCTTCGTAAGTATGATTGGATCCTACGACGAGCTTGAGTCGAGCGAACATATCATCATGGAGTTTATTTTTGGGAAGCATTCCAGAAATCGCGTGTCCGAGGATATGGATAGGATTCTTCGTACGCATATTGCCAAGGGTCGTTTCTTTGAGTCCTCCCATATACTGAGAGTGCGATCGGTACATTTTTTCCATTTCCTTTTTTCCAGTAACTTCTATCGTCTCAGCATTGAGAACGATGACGTAGTCTCCATTATCGAGATGTGGAGTATAGTCGACACGATTGCGTCCAGAAATGACTCGAGCGAGCTTGGTTGCGAGACGTCCGAGGTTTTGCCCCTGAGCATCGACGACAAACCATTTACGTTCGTTTCCAGGAATTTGTTTTGCAGTGATAGTTTTCATAAGTTGAGTATTAGAGTACGAGAGTATGAGCATTTAAGAGTATGAGAGAAAAAATATATTTTACTATAATTCTGTTCTACTGTTAAACTTTGATACCGTTTTATACGAGTTCAAGTTTGACGAGTTTAGCAGCATCTCCATCGCGGTATTTGATAGCGGTGATACGAGTATATCCACCCTTTCGATCTTTGTAAGCCTTTGCGAGGGACATGAGAGAGACAGAAGCCTCAGTCGTGAAGAGTTCAGACATGATAGTTCTAATCTTGTTGTGCTCGGCGACATCTGAGTTCGCGACTTCGATGAGACGGTGCGCATCAGGAGTTATCGCAAGCGCTCGTTTCTCCGTCGTGACGATACTCGTGTGCTGGAAGAGTCCGGTAAGCAGATTACGATAGATCGCCTTTCGGTGACCCGTATCTCGTTTCTTGAGCTTCAGATGTTTTTTATTGCGGTGGCGCATAGGGGGAACTTAAAGTTAAGGTTTTAATTGATATGCAATATTATTAATTCGTATTTGAAGTATTCGTCATTGATTTAGTCATCTCCAAGGAGTTTGAATCCACGGCCCTTGAGTGCATCTCGTACTTCCGTCATAGCCTTCTTTCCGAATCCCTTGATCGAAGAGAGCTTGGCTTCAGTACACTTCGTAAGTTGCTCGATCGAAAGGATATCTCCATTGACGAGGGCATTGAGAGTTCGAGGGGAGAGTCCCATGATTTCGATCGGAGTATAGGATTCTTTTTCGAGTTCGCTTTTGACTTCTTGTTTTTCTTTTTCGATAACTTCACGGATATCAGCGATGAATTCACCTCCGACTTGGAGGGCTCCTTCATTGAAGAGGGCAAAGTAGGACTCAAGCATCTTTCCAGAGAACTTCATGACATCCGAAGGCGTAAGCACTCCATTGGTCTTGATCACCATTTCGAGCGAGTCGAGATTTGTGATTTCTCCGTATCGAGTCGGAGTTATTTCGTAGCGAACATTGAGCACTGGAGAAAAGCTTGCATCGAGAATAAGTACTGCCGTATCATCTTCTCGCTTCTTGAGTTCTTCGGTACTCACATACCCAACATTTCGCTCCACTCGGATATCCATAGAAAAGTCGAAGTTTTCATCGACGCTCGTGATGTAGAGAGCAGGATTGACGACAGTAATCCCAGCGGTAGCTGCGATATCGCCAGCCGTGACAAGTCCTCCTTTCTTCTTCGAGATACGAAGCCATTCAACTCCACTGTCCTTCTTATCGATGACGAGCTGCTTGAGATTGAGCATGATATCAAGGACCGAGTCTCGGATTCCTGGAATGGTCATATATTCATGAGAAGCTCCTGGGATTTTGACACCGGTCACTCGTGTTCCTGGGATAGAGGAAAGCATAACCCGGCGGAGAGAATTCCCGAGAGTCACTCCATATCCGCTCGGAAGTGGGTCGATAAAAAATCGCTCTTCGCTTCCTGGAGTAATAATTTCACGACGAATTTTGGAAACCCCGATGGTATTGTGAATGATATGCATAAGGCGAAGGAGGTGAAGGAAAAATTATTTTGAGTAGAACTCGAGGATACGCTGGACATCGATCATCTTATCGAAATCAGTTGCTTCAGGAAGCGCTGTAATCGTGATGGTGAGCTTCTTCGTATCGACTTCGAGCCAACGAACACTGGTAATCTGACCACTGGCATTTTTGGAGGCAAATTCTTGAAATTCTTGTGAAAGGGTCTTGTAGAGAGTCGACTCCTTCATACGCTCCTTGAGAGAGATGACATCACCGACCTTGACTTGGTAAGATGGGATATTGTTCTTCTTCCCGTTGATAAGGAAATGACAGTGTCCAACCTCCTGACGAGCCTGCATGATCGTGCGGGCAAAGTTCGATCGGAGAACGACTGTATCCATACGAAGCTCGAGCATCTGAAGCATCGCGTCTCCCGTCATCTGCTTAGAAGTTACCGCCTTCTTATAGTATCCAGCAAATTGTTTCTCAGAAAGTCCAAACTGACGTTTAGCCGCTTGCTTTTTACGAAGCTGTACTCCATATTCTGAAACTTTTCCTCAGCGTTTCTTGGTTTGAGGAGTATTTTCGAGATTATACTTCTCAGTACCGAAAAGGTTGTACCCTTCACGGCGACAGAGTTTGAGTTTTGGTCCGGTATAACGCATAGATAAAAATTTAGATTTTAGAGTTGAATTTGAGACAGTGAACTATAAGCTTCGAGCCTTTCGTCTTCGGCACCCATTGTGTGGAACGGGAGTGAGGTCAAAAATCCCCATGATCTCGACTCCTGCATTGGCAATTCCTCGAATGGCTTGCTCACGTCCAGCCCCGATTCCTCGGATATAGACCTGTGCCTTCTCGACTCCGTGGAGGGTCTTCGCCTTCTCAGCTGCCTGTTCGCTCGTAATCTGAGCGGCGTAAGGAGTCGCTTCACGTGCTCCCTTGAACCCTGCGGTTCCTCCGGTCGCCCAAGTGAGGACTTGTCCTTCGAGATCAGAGATCACGACGTGAGTATTATTGAGAGTAGCGGTAATAGATACCATCACTTCTGGTACGAGTTTTCGAGTTTTTTTCGAACGTTTGAGAGTTGCTTTAGCCATAGGGAGTGGGAGGATAGATTATTTTTTCTTATTTTGAACGGTTGATACCTTTCCTTTTCGAGTACGAGCATT
>JAYVJC010000044.1:0-18099 GCA_043769645.1 Candidatus Altimarinota bacterium | reverse complement strand
ATCCTCTGCGAAAAGCTATAAAATCTTCGCACTCCAATGATCCATTTATGCAGTATAAAATACCTATACAGATCGAAAACGAAGATATCGTCGTTGTGGGACTCTCTATGCGACAGATTATAGTGATGATGCTCTACGGAGGGGCAGGATATACGATTTTCAAAACGCTTGAACCTCAGATCGGTCCAGACCTCGCCGCTATAGTATCTGTTCCTATTATCATTATAGGTGTCATCATCGCGTTGGTCAAAATCTCTGAAATGACGTTTCTCCCATGGCTCCTCAACCTCCTCAGGCTTTCGCTTAATGTGAAAGAGCGAATTTGGTCAAAAGGAACAGACAGTTATCCAGAAATCATGATCGGGTATGTCCCACGTGGAGGAAACCAGCAAAAGAAAACAGGCTTTAACAAAGGAAGTCTTGAATCTGTACTTCAAGAAGATACTGAAGATAAATTTTCAAAAATCTAAACCCTATGGATAGTAAAACACAAAAATCAGTACAATCCGGAAAAAAGCCCAATGCTGATGCCAGTACCCAACGATACCTTCCTTTTTCTGAGATTCGAGACAATCTTATCATCATGAAGGATGGATCATCACGTATGGTCCTTCGCGTGCATGCGATGAACTTCAATCTCAAAAGTACGGAGGAACAAGATGCCATTCTCCTCTCATACCAACGCTTCTTAAATGCACTTAATTTTCCTATCCAGATTATCATACGTTCGCTCAAGGTCGATATCGAATCCTATATCAATCGACTCAAAAATCTCGCTCTCAAACAGTCGAATCCACTCCTTCAGGAGCAAACCTATAAGTATGTCGACTTCCTGATGAACCTCGTAGATCTAGCGCAGATAATGAAAAAAGACTTTTTTATTGTCATACCCTTTGATCAAGAAAACAATGAAAGTGTGAGAAAGACTGATTTTTTTGGAATTTTCAAAACGTTCTGGTCAGCGCTCAATCAGGATGAAAATGTATCTGATATTCGACTCAACCGACAACGAATCGACCTTCTTCGTAAAGGAAACTTCGAACGTCTTTCTATTATAAAAACATCGCTCGACGCTATCGGACTCCGATCAGAAGAAGTCAAAAAAGATGATCTGATAAAACTCATCTATAGCTACTATAACCCGAGAGTCCATACCGAATCAGCAACGCTTAAGACGGAAGTAGATGGTATGAATATCGAATAGTATCTAAGCGAGCACTTCACTATGATGATTCTTGTCATGGCTCTGATGTAGCGTATCATCATGATGGGTATGGCGATGACTCTGATCTCCTCGAGTATCATCTTCGAGCGTGTCAGCTTTTTTATTGAGTATATAGGCTTCATACCATGTAGCCTCGACAAAAATCTCGAGGGTCGAATTCAGGTACGTGAGAAAGATAAAAAATATAAGGGTTACCAACCCAAAAATAGAGAGGAGTATCAATTTGATGGTAATAAGCGTAAAAAAGGTAATGATCGCGGAAGTAGTAAATGGCAATCCGAAGAAAAAAAGCGCTGCAAGAATGGTCCGAAGGTATACAAGAAGTGTAGTGTAGTACAGGTGTAGGGTCACGTCAATATGGTTCACCGTCATACTGGTCGAGGCTGAAAGGGCCTGAAGTGCATTTTTTTCTTCAAAAATAACAAAAAACTTCGCATAGGCAAAGCACATATTCATAAAAAAAGCGAATACCAAGTATCCTCCCATTGTCAGAGAAATGGCAACAAAATATTGGGAACCAAAAATTCTCAAAAGTAGAATATAAAAAGTTATCACGGAAAGGGGTCGAAATATTGCTATGAGATTGTGCACTTCAAAGAGTGGGAGGTAGTGTTTCAAAGCCCGAAAAAACCCTTCATAACTTCTCAGTTCTTTTTGTCCATCGCTCTTTCGATAGGTGTGTATCATTTCCACGATTCCCCCCTCAGCTATGGGTGTGATTATCATATAGAAGACGAAGAGCAATATGAGTCCGATGATGACTTCTACAAAGTAAGTTTTATGAGCAAATATAGCAAGAGATTCTAGAAGAGCATCTTTCTTATGAAATATATACACATAAGTAAATGTTGTTTGATACAAGAGAATCACAAATAACCATAACATTCCAATAAATGATGGGATAAAGTTAAATTTCTTGATCGAAGTAAACCGCAGGAGCATTTCCCAGGCTGGGAGAACGAGATTATTCATATTGAGTTGGGTTCATGATCCATTCGAAAAAATTGCGAAACGACTTTCCTTCAAGTTTTATAAGAAATACTTCTTTGATACGTGCCTGAGCAAGCATAACATCAAGATTACGAATATCTCAAAATACAGGAAAATTTTGAATTCCTTTCAGATTTCGGTCGATATCGATATGGGTGAGGGGGGAGGCAATGGGAAGAAGTACAGATTCTTTCTGAAAGATGGAGAGCATATTTTGTTCGAGGGTATCATATGCTGCCGTATCAACAGCAAGTTTATATTTTAGAAATAGATCATCGAGCGGTTTATTCTTTATTTTTGAGAAATTTACCCCCTTCGCCGCCCGATTGCTATCAAAGAGTTGGGAAAGTTGAGTTCGCTTGGGACTCGTTTCGAACCCGATCAAGATCATATCGTAGTTTTTTTCTCCTTTATCAAACTGTTCTGAAAGCATCTTTTGATTGACAACTTCGATATTAGTTTTAATACCAAGGCTCATCAGGTTCGCTTTTATCTTTTCCGCATATACCTCATTTTGACGTGGCTCATTCATAACAAAAAGTTTCATCTCAAATGGTTTATAATTAGCATCATAGTAATAGCGAGGATCAAGTTGTTCTGCTTTTTCCTTTTCTTTTTGGACAGAGAGTTGTCTTTTTGCTACTTCTTCGGGGCTATTGAGCTTCGCAAGATAGGTCTGATTGATATCTTGTTCGATATTTTTTCGAGCAAGTGGATCTTTGATGTAGTATACCGTCAACGTTTCGGTTTCAGAAGCCCGTCCGTCAGCATAGATAAGAGTCAGTATGTATTGATTCTTTCCGTCGAGAAGATTCTGATTCTTTGGAGAAACTCGATACACAAATCGATTATTTCCCGGTGAATACTCTTGGAGCTCGTATCCATTGATCTCTATTTTTTGAACGTTTGAAGGAACATTTCACGAGATTACGATATTCTCTTCATCTCCGTTTGCAAAGTATACTTTACGGGTACTCGGATACTGGAAAAAGGTATTTTTCTCATATTCGATAGACCCTCCAGTCAAAATTATCGGCATTTCAGCTATACGACTAAGAATCTCATCGCGCTTGATAAATCCGAGATCTCGCATAGTCGAAGGAAGGGAAACTCGTGGTTGAGATGGCACCATCAGAACATCTGAAAAGAAAATATTTGATATCGCCATATCTCCAGGTTCTATATTTCAAGAAAGGGAATTCGAAAGCGAGAGGGCAAGCGACTGCCGTAGATCCGAAACTACTCGTTCCGACTGGAAGAAAAGACCGATATATTCATACGTGCTATAGAGCATTTCTGCAAATCGTGGACTTTCGATACTTTTAGAGCTTTGATCCTTGGTAGGGAGGATAATATGAAGAGTATCGATATTTTTCTCAAGTTGAGTTCGGTCATCAAAAAACTTGAAAATATATTTTTCTATCCATACGTTTTTACCGTTTTCCTTTGAGCGTTCGAGAGTCACTCGATCAAATCCAAATACTGGATCGACGCCACTATCGATGTATGTATAGGGTCCAGAGCTAATAAAATTAGTTTTGTTGATACGTTTTGACTTGATAAGTTCTACCATATCAGATCGTACGATAGGATAGGTAAGGAGATCGAGAGTAAGTGGGTTTGCTCCAGCTCGAGATTTGAGAGTGAATTCTTGTCCCGTTCCCGATATATCAAAGGACTTTATAAGTTCTGATATTTTCGGGTTTACTGATTGGTTTTTCAGAGCTTCATAGGTAGCCAGTACATCTTGGGAACTCATTTTTGAACCATCAGACCAGAGTGCATTTTCCTGTATTTTACAAGTAATACTTGCGAGGTTTGAAAGATCACAATTGGCAATATCTCCTACATACCCTCGTCCATTTGGTAGACCTCGTATGGGCGAACGAAACATAAACCGAAAAATCATATCCTTATACGTATTTTGTCCATACTCGAGAGGATTAAGGAGTTCACCAGGAGATTCTCCCACAATTCCGATGCTAATAGAACCACCTACTTCCCCGATCTGTTCCCCTCATACATAAATATATGTCCCTATAATATGGACAAAAAGCAGCATAGAGGCTATACTGCTTACCAATCGTATCGGAGTTTTGAACCGGTTAATATCCATATTAGCTGATAAAATAGTGTACCACGGAAGCGAGAATAAAGGCAATGATCAGAACTGCTGTTAGTTGATAGAGGATCTTTTCTGGTCCTCGCCGTTCGAATTTTCAAAAATCATTCGATGTCGGGACAATAGAGAGTCCATTTCCTCGGGACTGAAACATGACAGCGATAATAATCATACTCGCTAGGGCCAAAAGAAGAATGTTGAGTATTGTCATAATTATGATACAAAAAGTAAGTGGATTGTATAGAAAGATGCGAAAAAAGCAAAATATTTGAATTTTTCACATTTCTATGGTATAGTAAAGAAAACTCATGACCCCGATAGCAGTAGTATCATAATCATAGGTTCCTGAAACTCGCCCTTATGAAATATATTCTCTTTATCATCTCCTTTTTCTTTCTCGGACTCTTGCCCGTTTTCTCTGCAGCATGCACCTCAAACGGTGATCTGACCTCTTCAGAATATAGGATTTGTACGGATGGATGGAGCCCCATGAGTACGGATCTGGACCCTACAGGGAAATCTCCAAAAGGGGTCGTGAAAATGATGCTAGAATTTATATCCAAAGTACTCCTCTACATCATACCTACTCTTGCAGGTGTTTCTGGGATTATTGCTGGATATTATTATATATTTTCGAGTGGAGATTCAGAAAATACGAGTCGCGCAAAGACAATTATCAAGTATAATATCATAGCTATCGTGGTCGCTCTGGCCTCGTACTCAATTATTTTGCTTATTACGACCTTCTTATGATAACCCGATTCTTTTCTCGAGGTCTTTACGTTTTCCTATGATTCGTTTTTTCATTTCCCGTATTCGCCGAGATTATCGTCGAAAATCCAAATGAAACATTGATCCCAAACTTTTGAGGTGGGAATGTCACCAATGGAATCGGTACATTTATAGAATATGCGGTCGGCATCGCCTCGGTACTCGGGGTGATCGGGATTACGTGGGGCGGCATCCAGATGATGATGGCGGCTTGAGAAGAGGAAAAGATGAAAAAGGCTCGATGGATCATACAATATTCCCTGATTGGTACGGCTCTGGCTGCTTGAGCCTATGGTATTATCAGTTTTGTAGCCAATATTAACTTTTAATATGCGAACTCTTTTTTTCACATTCATGTGAGCACTCTGTACTTCGGTATTTGCATCACCAATTGATCCTCCTACTCCTACGAATGCGGTTAATCTCTGAGGTTTTACTCTGGTCGGCATCCTTACACGGCTAGAATCTATTCTTCTGAATGCAGTTACTCCGATCGTTGCAATCGGTCTCGGACTCTATATCGCTTATGAGCTCTTCACAGCTGATGGAGATGAATCAGCCAATAAAAAAGCTTGGAAAGCTCTGACCTATGGAGCTATCGGTCTCATCGCCATAGCGCTTTCCTACGTGATGATCCGGATTATTCTCAGTGTTAGTGTCTAACGAAAGGTACTCCCTTTAAAAATATAACCTACTTTCACATCTATGAGGCACTTCCTACTTCTTGGTATTATTCTCTCTAGTCTTCTCTGTCCTCTTGCTTACGCAGGAACTGCAGAGTGTGATGCTTCTGCAAACCAATGAGCCCTCCAATTTTTAGAAGGCTGTAAACCGAATGGTATCATTTCAGATGGAGGAGCATCAGGTATATCGGGTCTGCAGCAAAAGGCTGTTCAAATTGCGAACCGAGCCATTACACTGGGAGCACTCTTTGCTATTGGGGCTCTGGTTTGGGCAGGTATTCAATATAACAGTTCATTCTGAGAAGATGAACGTGTCAAACATGCCAAAAATACGATGATTTTCGCGATAATCGGACTTCTCATTTTGATGATCAGTTTCCCATTTGTGACGGTGATTGTAAACTTTATATATGGTTTTGGAAGGTAGAGGATTATAGACTTCTATTTTACGAATATATGTGTCAAAGAGAGGCTACACACAAAACTTGAAAGTATATTTTTATGTATGGGGTAAAGAAGTCTGTATACAATTTAGCTAAATAAGTTGACATTTTATGTTATATAATTATTGTAATAGTAATTCCAGATATTTAGAATTATTATTATGGATCTACCAGTTTCACAAAATATAAGCCTTCGTCTCATTTGCTCACTTGTGACCTCTATCATACTCTTTTGGGTAAACATAACCAATAGTGCTGAAATCACGATGGTGGCAAGTCCTACAACGACGATGATGAACCGTCAGGAGCTCATCAAGCAGATTCTTTCGGCTCCCGCATTTCGTAAATTTTCGACGGACTGACTCGTCGTCGATATCGATCCGAACCGGAGCGAGCCTCGAGCTCGTATTACTGGAAATAATATGTCGATTGCCTCTGGGATTGCGAAGGATACTGAGTTTATCAAACTTTTTCTCCATGAATTTGGCCACTATATCGATATTCATGTTTTAAAAAGTAGTAGCTTTATAGAAGACCCTTCCAAGGAGTTTTATAAAATCAGCTGGAAATCAAAAGATATCAAACTTCCTGGATTGAAGCTCGGTGACTTTGTTTCAGGATATGCGGCTACAGATCAATATGAGGATTTCGCAGAGACTTTTGTACTGTATGTCTTTCATAATGTTCGTTTTGCAGATATGGCCCTCGTAACCCCTATCCTCCGAGAAAAATATCTCTTCTTTCGAAGCACGGTCTTTCCCAACTGAGAATTCGAAGATACTGATTTTACGATCTCGCCCCTTCCGAAGAACCCATGGGATACAACCAAAATTACTTTTTCATTGAAAAAATATTTGTATTTTATACGATAAGTGATATACTTTTTTGTGCTTATTGTTCATTTAGAGAGTATATTTCCACTATTCCACATATCGTCAGTTTTCTGTTTCTCCTTTTTCGACCGATAGAAAGTTGTCCATATGCTTCTTGTAAATATTTCTACCTTCGTGGATTTATACTATATTTCTCATAATTACGTGCTCTCCGTTTTGGTGGTAAACGTGATTGTGAATTTGGACTTTTTCCTTTTTAATAGATAATTTTATTTTATGTCATCTATATTTGGTGATACGGACGATATTGCTTTCGGGAGCAGTGCTCCTATTCAAGTGTGAAGTTTCGAAAAGAAACAGAGTTTTTTTGAGAAAAAAAATCCTCCTCGACGAGAAAACCATACTCCTTTTACGAAAGCCCCTGTCTCCACGTCACTGCAAAGCCAAAAATCTGAATCTTTCGAACCAATGCATGTGGATACCAATATCTCAGCTCTTTCTCGACTTATTGCCTCGATGAAACCAACATTTCTCCCTACAGGAACGGAAGAGAATCTTCGTATAGTTCCGCTTTCATCTGCCACTCTCCAGGATGGAGCATTTCTCATTCGAGCTCAGGAAACAAGTCTCCTCTTTGGAACTGGATTCTCGTATCAAATGGTCAATGGTATAGCTTACCCCACCTTTCCAGATATGAGAATAGTCGCTTCTGAAAAGGACCGTCTTGCTGCATGGATCTTGACAGAAGATAGCATCGAAGTGGCACTCATTGCTCAGATTCTCCCGACGCTTGACTTTGTTCCTGTCTACGCTTCGAGGGGACTTATTAGTAAAATTCGTGCCTCTCTTGTTGGAAATCCTATCCTGGAAAGATGTCGATTTTTCGAGCTCTTCACGGGAGAAACATCCGAGAGAAAAATAGGTGATATCGAGATTGCTACTCTTCAAGTTGGGGGATATTCATACCTATCATTTCGATTTGGAGATACCACCATCTATGATGCCCGAAAGGAGGTTACTGCTTCACTGCCGAAAACTCCACGAACCAATGACAGTATTGGCCTGAGTATCACTGATGGGGAATTTTCTCTTTCGATTGCTTCTCAAGGTTCTATTCATATTTTTTCTGGGGAAATTATTTCTCTGAGACCCAAAAAGATCGAAAAGCACACCCTCAAATTTACCTTCGACACCTTCTATATCGACAAACAAAGTATCTGAGTGGTTGCTGGATATACACTCAAAGATCGCAAAGAGCTCGGAGAAAATGGAGTCCTTACTTTTGTGCTCGAAGAAGATAGAGTAAAGCGCGCTATTATAGCACATATCTATATTGATAGTCGAGGATTTGTACACTCTCACGAGATGATGTCTATCCACAAGGAAGTCCTCAAAGGGATAAGATCTACCTATGAAAAGGCGGTTCTGGACAATCCACGTATCGAACGAGCCGAGCTCGTCCAGATGATGCGACGTGAACTCACAAAATACTGCTATCTCCTGACGGGGCGAACTCCAGTTGTACTTCCGATTATTCTCGAACGATAGTAATGAATCCTGAAGTATCCCTTTCAAAAACATGCCTCAATTTCTTAACATGCTAACAAACTAATATTCTAATAAACCAATTTACTAAAAACTAAAATTCCAACTTTCTAACCTGCTCACCACCAAACCAGCTAATCAGCTACTCCCTAACCAATCAATTATGAACTCCAATCAAAAACAAAACTTTCAAAAACATAAAAACTTTTGACCGAAGGACTCTGGTCCTCGTAACTTCTTCGGATGAGGCAAACAGATCACCTCGAACCTCAAGGCAGGAGACTCTTTTATCTTCGAAGACTCATTTCGTCCCAAGCGATCATTTCCGTTCCAGACGCCCCAACAAGCACTCAAGAAGCACCTCGGGCTTATCGAAGAGCGAGCCCATCCGCTCGAAAGAGGACGACTTCGTGTCATCCCTTTCGGAGGGACTGAACAGGTCGGACTTAACTGTATGGGATTCGAATACGAAGATGAGATGCTTATCGTCGATCTCGGGCTTCAGTTTCCAGACCAGTACCAGTTCGGGATCAATTGTTCGATCCCAGATCTCACCTACTGTCGTGGGAAAAAAATAGTCGGAATCTGTATCACGCACGGACATATCGACCATATCGGCGCGGTCTACTACGCGATGGAGCAGCTCGGTCGCAATATCCCCCTCTATGCCACACCGATGGCATACGAGCTCATCAAGCTGAAACAAGGTGAACTTAAGGCAACGCTTCCGAACCTCACTGAGTACCGTCGAGATATTCCAGTTCAGATCGGGAAACACTTCCAGATTACGCCATTTACCGTAGATCACTCGATCCCGGACTCAGTCGGACTCCTCATAGAGACTCCTGTCGGAAGATTCGTCCATACTGGAGACTGGAAGTTCGATAAAAGCCCCCTTCCGAATCGACCATCGACGAACTATGGCATCCTCGAGTCTATGGGGAAACGTGGAGTCCGTGCCCTCTTCTCAGATTCGACCAATGCTCATCTCATGTGATCTTCGATTTCTGAATCCGAAGTCGTCCACTCGATGGAAGATATCTTCGAAAAGGCAAGCGGTCGTGTCATCACCGCGACGTTTTCTTCGATCATCGACCGAGTGATGCTCATCATCTCGACCGCTGAGAAATACAACCGCAAGGTCGTCCTCCTCGGCCGATCGATGAATAACTACGTCGATATCGCGATCAAACTCGGCTATGTCCGACCGAAACCAGGCACCCTGATCTCTATGGACGTAGCAGTGCGACTTCCCGATCACGAGGTCACGATCTGCTGTACCGGAGCCCAAGGAGAGCGTTATGCAGCGCTCATGCGTATCGTCACGGGTGAGTCTCGTGAAACGACGCTCAAGCCTGATGATACCATCATTTTCTCATCCTCCGTCATCCCCGGGAATGAACGAGCGGTACAAGGACTCTTCGACCTCATCTCCCAACAAGGACCGAAAGTCCACCACTACAAAGAGTCCGAAATCCATGCCTGAGGTCATGCCCGTGAAGAGGATACGAAGAAGATGATCACTCTCCTCAAGCCCGAGTACTATGTCCCGATCTATGGATTCCCGCATATGCTCCGCGGAAATGCCAAGAATGCCTACAGTCTCGGATATACCCAAGATAAAGTGATCATCCTCAGAAATGGAAAAATACTCGAATTCACCAAAGATGCCGTCCGTGAAACCGACGAATTCGTCTCACACAAATTCGTCACCATCGACGGTCGAATGGTTGGTTATTCCGCAGAGAAAGAACTACATGACCGATTCCAGATTTCGAGCCAGTGAGTGCTCGTCATCGGGATCGCGAAGAAATCAACCGGATACACCATCAAGTACTCGACGGTCGGTCTTCCCGAGGTGACAAAACTTCCGATTCTCGAGAAGGCCCTCGATGAAGCAGTCAAAGAAATCCTTCGAGACATCACTCGGTTCAAGGATGCGGAGTCCTTCACCGCCTTTGTCGAAAAACGCGCCTGTGACGTCGTCCTCCACGAGATCAACAAAGAACCAAAAGTAGTCGTTGTGATACAATAAAAAAATGCTCCCTTTTAAGTGGAGCATTTTTTATAATAGTGGGTAATTACCTACCGAAAATACCAGCAACAAGGAGTGCAGGAATTGCTAATGCGCAGCCAACGGCTCCCCCAATCAATCACTTTGCTGGACCTGATTCAGAACCTCCTCCTAACATTGGTGAACTACTTCCACCTCATCATGACGGACTTGACATATAAGTAAAATTAAGATAATTTTTATTATAAGAATATTTTTAACTTGTCAATACTTTTTTATCATTTATTATAACAAATTAGATTTTTTATTTAAAGTATAAAATAATTTTGCAATTCCCCCTCGTTTCTATATACTACCGCGACGGGCGATAATAGTGTGTAGATAGGGAAACCGGAAAAGCTTCCCTCTATCAGATGCGGCATTATGTACTCGTTATTTGGCGAATGTAGTTTAGTTGGTTAGAACGCTGGACTGTGAATCCGGAGGTCGTGGGTTCGAGCCCCATCATTCGCCCCATTTGAATTGTGTGGTTATCATCTCTTAGTCTCAATCCATCCTATAATGGGGCGAGAATCCGAAGCGAACATTCGAAGCCCTGCGAAGAATGTCGAAGTCAAAGTATTGACTTCGAAGCGAGGAGAGCCGGTCGACGGCAGAGAGTCGAGAGCCCCATCATTCGCCCCATTTGAAATTAATTAAAAATTTATAATGAATAATTACTAATATCTGATACAATACTCTTGTATTCTTCATTCTTAATTTTCATATTCTTAATTTATTTCCTAACGTTTATTTCTTAATTTTTTATTTCTATGTCAGATTTTGCTAAGCTCCTCGAAGGATCCCAAGCGATCGAGTCCTACAAGGTCAACGAGGTGGTCACGGGTACCGTGCTCATCGCAAACCAGAAGATGATCCTCGTCGACCTCGAAGGGCAGTTTACCGGTATTATCACCGGGACGCATATGCAGTCTTCTACGGAAGATACTGGTGAAATCCACCCTGGTGATCGTATCGAGTCGATCGTCATCGGTGATGATCGGAACTCTGGACTCATCCACCTTTCCCTTCGAAAGGCGAGCCAGATAAAGCTTATCGAGAAGCTCAATTCGAATTTCGATACCAAGGAAATCATTACCGTCGTTCCAAGCGAAGCGAACAAGGGAGGTCTCCTCATCGACCTCGATGGGATCAAGGGATTTATCCCCGTTTCTCAGCTGACGCCACTTCACTACCCACGCGTCGAGGGTGCGAACTCAGAGAAAATCCTCGAGCATCTCAACAAGCTCGTCGGAAAACCCTTCCATGTACGAGTCCTCAATATCGACCAGGGAGGGAAGAAGATCATCTTCTCAGAAAAAGCCGCTATCGAAGAGCAACGCTCACAAGCGATGCAGACTCTGAAGATCGGAGATGTCGTCGAAGGAAATGTTTCAGGAATCCTCAACTACGGACTCTTCGTCACCTTCAATGGGATCGAAGGACTCGTCCACGTATCTGAGATCGACTGGGGACATGTGAACAACCCTCACAAGCACGCTCGAATCGGTGACAAGGTGACGATCCAGATTATCGGTATCGAAGGTGAGAAGATTTCACTTTCGATGAAGCGTCTCAAGGCAAACCCTTGGCAAGTCCTCGCGGACAAGTACCAGGTCGGAGATATTATCGAGGCACCAGTGCTTCGTATGTCTCAGTTCGGTATATTCCTCGAGCTCGATGGTGGCATCTCTGGACTCATCCACCTTTCTGAAATCCAGGGAGATATGATGAAAACCCTCGAGGAGAAAATCCACGTCGGTGAGATGATGAAGGCTCGAATTATTACCTTTGATCCTACCTCAAAGCGTATCGGTCTTTCGCTCAAGGCGCTTGACCCGAACTATGTCCCGAGTGAAGCTCCAGTAGAAATCCCAGCAGAAGCGCTCGAAGTGTAGAAAGTACACAGTACACGCAAACGAATTCCTCCAGAAATGGGGGAATTTTTGCATAAATAAGATGAGTAAGGTATAATTCTTCCATGAATGAGACCGTTCTCACATCAGAGGAAAAGAAAGAACTAGAAAAAAGAGGATTTTACGTGAAGGAAAACATATCTATAAATATTTTGATACGAAATATTCCATTTCAAATTATGTTGCTTACTTCATTTTCACAAATATGATTCATTATCTGAGCGGTTATTACGTTTTCTTGATATGAAGCAGAAAATATTCTGTTAAATTCAATGTTTTTTACTACAGCTCCCGTACTTTTATATATAATCAATAAATCGCTTATTCGATATATATTCTTATGAAAAACTTTCTATAACGGATCATACGCCGTTATTTTTCCTTATTGAAATAGGTTATTGAGAAATAAAGATAGTTATTTAAGAGAGATTGTTAAAAATATTCAATCAGATTCAAGCTCGATGAAAACAATGATTCATACCTCTGAAAGGGGTAATATTTTTCTTTTACCAATTTTTTTACTAATGATGATTTTTTCAATATCCCAATATCCGTGAATTGAAAATATTAAAGAATCAGATTTATTAACAAATTTTGTACTACCAATACTAGCTGTATTTGGTTTATTATATTTGGTTGCGGGAATATTCCATAATTTAATAGTGCACTTACACCCTCTCTACGCCTTCGGTAATCTCTGAGAGAAGATCCAAAAGCTCACTCCTGAGATAGAAGAGAAATCAAAAGTAATACAGAAAAATTTCCAGAAAGATATGAACTTCCGTGTTCTCTCGGATGTATTCGACTCGCTTGCTACTACTTCTTCTGAAATCGTTAATTTGGTAATCAATCTAGAAAAAGTAGAAAAGAGGGCCAATAAAGGAAACCTCTTTGACTCTGAGAAATATGTTAATTCTCTCAGATCAGATATTGTAGGACCTCTTCGGTCATTGAAAGTATTTCTCAAAAAACAAAAGGAAGATCTTGTCGTATCGCGGAAAGCACTTACAAACATAGGGGCACTGGATCCTTCGCTTCACTCAGGATGACAACAGGTCCGAGTCCGAGTCGGATGAGAAGTGGATTCTGGGTCAAGCCCGGAATGACAGTGAAATACAGAACTCGCTTCCAAGAGAAGTGAATCTCTTCTCCTAGAACTCACTGAGAATATAGACAAACTCGATTCGATGATTGAAAAGATGGGATAGAAATACTCCAGAAATGGGGGTATTTTTTTGGAAATATAATAATCCTCATTTCGAGATTTTAATCTTCCTGACTATTATTGTGAACTGGGAACTTATATATTCATTTTACGACTGTTCCCCTTTTGATTTCCTGACCTGGAAAAAGTTCGAAGTTTTCCTCATTGCAAAAGAGATAATTCTCAGACCATCCAGAGAACTCTGATGGAGAAGGCACTTTTTCGACGAGAACTCGGAGTTCTTTTCACACATTACCTTTTGCCAAGGAATCGAATGCTTCCTTTCCCGCTTGAAGCAGTTGCTTCAGTCGACTCTGAGCCAGATGATTCTGTACTTGATCGGGGAATACGCCTGCTGGCACAGAGTAGTGGTCTATGTGAGGAGAAAAGGCGAAGGCATGGAGCTGAGTAATACGGAAATCTCTGACTAAAGTTAGTGTATCAATAAAGTTCTCCTCGGTTTCTCCTGGAAATCCGACGATGAGATCTGCACCGATATTGAGCTCTACGCCATCCTCTCGTTGAATATTTCTGAGTTTTTGAAGGACGTCTCGAACTCTCTCACCTTCATAGTGTCGGTTCATAGCCTTGAGAATAGGAGTCGATCCTGACTGTATCGAAAGATGAGCATACGCGTTGATTCTTGGATTTTCGAAGAGTCGGATGAGCTCATCCGAGCAGAACTCTACCCCGAGCGATGAGATCCTGAGGCGTTCGAGTATAGTTTCTGAGAGCACGGTTTCGACAAGTTCGACAAATTTCGACTCCTGATAATTATTGGAGGTGTCGCTTCCCCATGCTCCGAGATTGATCCCCGTAAATACGACTTCCTTTCCTCCACCTTCGACAAAGGTAAGGATTTCGTCGATAATCTCCTCCTTCGGTCGCCACTTATGTCGTCCACGGGCCTGGACCGTAAGGCAAAAGGTACAGAAATTATCACACCCCGTCTGGATGACGATATGCTTCCGAGTGAAGAGTTGCTTTCCGGCAAGTCACCGGAGCGAACGAATCTTGGTTTTCATGATTTCTTTCTTTTCTTCGGCTGTCACCACATAATCATCTGGATCTTCTGGAAGGATTTCTATGGTATCTCTGTAGTTGACAAGTTCACCATACACTTCGAAAAATTTCGGATCCACGACGCCATCTCGGATATTCCCACATCCGGAGAGGAAGAGTTTCTCTCCATTTTTGAGCTCTCATAGTTTCTTTTTCGCATGTTTCACCCACTTCGCCTTGGCCTTGTCGGTCACCACACAGGATGCAATAAAATATCCCTTCTTGTCAGACAAGTGTGGGTGGACCAGCCATTTTTCTGCGAAGTAGGTATTGGTTTTACAACCAAAAACTTTATAATCCAGTGGAGTAGAAGGTGAACGGATAAAAAGTTATAGAGTTATATCGAGAAATGGCGTTCTTGCAACTCAAGTTTTGATCATATTTCTCATATTAGTACAATTTAGATTCGATAATTGTGCAAATTAAAAAAGTTATTCTATTTTCAAAGAGTAGGGGATCATCAGAGTGGCTCTCTCGATGAGAAAACTATGAGAGTTACTGAGTATATAGTATCTCAGGAGGTACTTTATAACTTGAAGAACCCACGGATGGACTTTCGAACAATAAAGTCTCCAGAAAATGAGAAAGTATGTTATCAATAAAATGTTCCAAAATATTTACTTCTTCTCATAATAAAACCCTTATTGAAGAAGCGTTACAACATCCAAACTGGATGATTATAGAGCTCCCTCAAAAAAACTATAGCCTACGCCTCCCCCATTTCCACCCTGCGATTGAGCATATCCACCTCTTCTATTTTTACTCGGATCGTATCTCCGATGCGGTACTTTTCCTTTCATTTTTTATCCCGAAGGGATCCTCGAATCGGATCAAGGGTGAGCTTTTCTCAAAAACCCTTCCCCACTGAGACTTGTGATTTTTTTTGCCTTCCGAAAAATACTGATCATTCGACTCCGCTCTCGAGTTCGACATAGAGGGCATTTTCAGTCAGCCCAGAAATCATCCCTTCGAAGGTATCACCGACATATTTCGACATATATCGACACATCATGAGCGCGTCGATGGCACGTTCGACATCTTCCGCGCGCTTCTCTCGTTCGGTGAGACTTTTGCCATACTTCTTCATTTCTTTCACATAGGTCGCTTTCATTTTCGGGTCAAGCTCATTATGGAGGAACTTCTTGATAATACGGTGGACGAGGAGATCCGGGTATCGGCGAATCGGCGAAGTAAAGTGACTATAGTAGGTCAGCGCGAGACCAAAGTGTCGAACCGGGAGTTCGCCATAGTGAGCTTTCGCCATCTTCGGGAGGAGGAGTCGTGAGAGGCGGTAGCGTTCGATGGGGTCTTTCGCCATCTCGAGGTGTTCTCGAATATGGTGCGGTTCGATCGTTTCCGCAAGATGTTTCTGTTCGATAATCTCAGCGATGAGTTTCATCTGTTCGGTACCTGGGACCGCATGAACTCGAGAGAGAAAGGGGAGTTTTTGCTTCACGCACCACTTCGCCACTTCTTCATTGGCGAGGACCATACACTCTTCGATCAGCATATGCGCATCATTTCGATCTCGTTTCTTGATATCGAGGACATGGCGTTCGGAGTCGAGATCGAAGTAACACTCTGTCGTTTCGAAGGTGATTTTTCCTTCACGTTTCCGCCGCTTCGTCAGGATATCGAACAGTTCCCACGCATGGCGAATGGTTGTCTGCCAAAGGGGGGGTGTGTTTCAAGTTTCTTGTTTCATGTTTCATGTTCTCTGGAACGGCAGTTCATTCGAAGAAACTCAATCGGTTCAAACTTGTAACTTTCAACTTGCAACCTTCAACTCGTATACCTCATCATACACTCACCGGTGCATCGACTCGATGAGTCACTCGGTTAAGTAGGATTCTTTTACCTTTCCATCGCCATCGATTCGAAGGAGGATCGATAGTACGAGTTTCGGTTCGCCAGGATGGAGACTACATCGGTCATTCGACAGGACCTCTGGAAGCATCGGGAAGACTCGCCCAGGCATATAAATGCTCGTTCCCCGAAGGAGGGCTTCTCGATCGAGCGAGCTTCCTTCTTCGACATATTCAGCAACATCAGCAATATGTACTCCGAGAAGGAAATCCCCATTGTCATATCTGGCGAGGGATATTGCATCGTCGAGATCTTTCGCATCGGCGCCGTCGATCGTCAGTGTCGGCCACAGTCGAAAATCCATACGTTCTCTTCCAGAAACCTTGAGACGGGAAAAAAGGGTTCTATCAGAAAGCTTGATATGAGCGGGGAGAGTTCCTTCGAATTGAAAGGCCTTTTCATAAATGATGGATTTCACCTGAGCAAACGCATCGAATGATTTCACTTGTATCCGGTCGAAGTCTCTCGGCCACTCAAGGCGAGCTCAGTTTCTGAAGAGGATAATCATTTCTTCGACATCAGCACTTCCCCGATCGGCAAATCGTCGAATGATCCGAACGGTGGAAGTATCGATATACTGAATGAGAAAGAGTATTCCCGGAGTTGCCTCAGGGATTGGTTTCTCAGTTTTCACTGTGAGCCCACCAAATTCATCAAGGATTTTATGCTTGGTCTTTCCCTTGTCCGTAATTACCTCCATAAGCAGGGGCTCTTCAGACCTTCGTTCGAGCTTCGTGGGTCGAGCTTCTGGAAGTTTTCCATCCCCTCCGGGACGAGTCACTTCGAAAGAAACCAGGTCTCCATGGACAAATCCATACGAGCGAGTCCCGTAGACATAGTAGACGATGCCTTCTTTCGTTTCGATAGTTACCTTTCGTGTCTCAAAATGGATAATCCCCTTTTGGACGCTCTTTGTTCCTCAGTACTGATAGGTTTGGGCTCTGTAGGATTTCATAGGAGTTATTATAGGTCGTTTCTCTTTCACACTCAAATAGGATTAAATAGAAATTATGTTAGTTGATAACGAATCAATTAATGTACCGCATCGTACTCGCGGTAGTACATTTTATGTTTTAGGGCTTCTATCGCCTCTCTATGGTGTGGGACGATGGAGAGCGGGAGATCATTGAGAGAAAACCATTCCGCTTCTTCATGGAGGTGTTCTTCCTTATTTTCGGGCTGACCTGTCCAGTCAATCACGACGCCGAAGTAGTAAATACGGGTTCCATTGGTATACCTCGCATTGATCACATAGTCCGCAACGATATCATCAGAGCTGAGGGCAATCCCGACCTCCTCACTCGTTTCTCGAATCGCTGACTCACGAAGAAGTTCATCATCATCGACCTTCCCTCCTGGGAAACACCAGTGTCCGGGCCAGTTCGG
>JAYVJC010000043.1:0-2826 GCA_043769645.1 Candidatus Altimarinota bacterium | reverse complement strand
GAAGCAATCCCTGCCAATGCAAGAACCTTGTGAATATTTGTATACATATGAGTATTGATTAAGAAGTATGATACTTTCTTAGTCTAACAGGTATATTTCTATGAGTCAAAAAAGACAAACCTTTTATATTGACATATTATATTATATATTTTCTAATAATCTCTTACTCACGATCCAGGTTCATCCAACATAAAAAATACTAAATATAATTCACCCACCTAAGATATTTCCGAAAATAGAAAAGGTGAGAAAATTACTCAGAAACATCGAAAATCAGGCGAAACTCATGACAAAGAGAGAGAAGACTGCCATTCGTTTCCATGGAAGGTAGGCTCGAACCTGCCAAGCAGTCAGTACTATCAAAATAACTTGGGAAAAAAGAGATGCTATCGCTGAACCATAGAATGAAAAATGGGGAATAAGCATAAGATTTCCTACAATATTGAGTAGGGCAATAGCTCCATTGATCACAATCATTTTTTTCTCTTTCCCGAGTGCAATCATTACATACGTAGCCAGGGAAGAAACGAAGTAGAGAGCAAAAATCCAAGCCACTATATGCATCGCATCCAGGCTCGTGTATCACATACTTATGGTCGAGACGAATTTTTCCGAAGAGATGATGGTGAGTATTTCTGAAGAAAAGCTCGAAAGAAAGGCAGAAATTCCGAGCCCAAAGAAAAAAAGAATTTTGAATCACTTTCCAATAAGTTGCTTTGATTCCGTAAGGCTTTTTCGTGTTTGAAGACTTTCTTTATTTCACGTTGACTGCGGTTGATCTTCAGAAGGATTGATTACTTGGATAAAGGTATTCCCATCATCATTGGTATAGGTAGAAATGGCGTCCCTCTTGAGACTCCCAGCAAGTTCTGGCAGCAAGCTATTGAGAAATATCGTTCCATACATCATCCCAACCTCTACCATCTTCATAGGAACTGAGTAAAGCGCGATCGAAATATCAGAAGTCGCATGACTTTCGAGAAATGAGAGGAGGAGGACATCTACTTTGAAGAATATAACATTAAGAAAGAGTGCAATCCCATATGGGAGAGATTTATGAAAGATCTCACACAAGTACTTTATATTGTAGTGAAAGCGTATGGTGATGAGCCTTGCCGCATACTGATAGGTATAGTAGGTCATGAGGATATTCCCAGCTAAACCCGCGAGCATCACGAGGCTATATCGAGTCATTTCTGTCGTCGAACTGGTAGGAGCGATGACGAAAGCAAAGAGGATAATGAGCCCAAGGGTGAGTAACTTTCAAGCGATATTTCCTATGGCACTTTTTTCAGTCTGTAGCGTTGCTTGCAGGTAACTCATAATCGAACTATTGATGAGGCCGAATAAGGTAAAAAGACCAGTTATAATAATCCCTATCTGTGCCATGAGATGGTTGTATCCTGGAAGCAGAAACGAAAGTCAAAATGAGAGTATGATGATCACTCACCCCATGAGCGTTCGAAGAGTGAGTACATTTCCTAGGATAGACTCGATTTTTTTCTGATCTTCCCGATGCTCAGCAATTTCTCGAACCGTGATCGTATAGAGACCGAGGTCCGCAATCACTGAAAAAATCGAAAGGTAGTTGTATATTTTCGAATAGAGTCCATATCCCTCAACATCCAAATAGTTCGTGAGTATTTTAATGAGTAAGATAGATATAAGTGCGGTGCCAAGCTTGCCCATTATTTGAGCAATGGTATTGGTATAGATTTTCTTTGTAGGCATAAGTAGAATTGCAAAAAGGGGAAAGTGAAATCTAAAACTCAATATATCTAAAAAGATACTTTTCGGAAGGAAAATTTCACTTTCTCTGAAAAATCTCTATAATCAATCTATGAAAACGTATGATATTCGTGTTGCACAACTCCTTGAAAGTGACCGATTTCGAGGAGAGTTTCGAGAGTATATCCAGCGAGAGCTCGGCTATGAATGGGATGGTACTCCTCTTTCGAAGATCCAACTCCTGGAGACGATCGTAGCCAAAAGAAGGGAAACTTGAGAATCCGAAGACCAGGATCCTATTTTCGAGATGGAAATGAAACTCCTTCCGATCCTCACCGAGATGGAACTCCAGGGCGTTCGGATAGATAAAAAGAAACTTCTCGAAATTGGTGGAGAGATTGCTGATAAAATCAAAAACCTTGAACTTGAAATTTTTGATGTGGTAGGAGGCCGATTCAATATAGCAAGTCCGAAGCAGATTCAAGAACTGTTTCAGAAATTAGGGATTCCCCTCACCAAAAAAAATAAAACAGGATATTCAGTCGATACAGAAGTTCTAGAGGAGATCGCAAAAAGCTATGATATCGCTCGGCTTATCCTCGAGCATCGACTTCTTTCAAAACTCCAGTCTACGTATATCTATGGACTTTCAAAAGAAATAGACGAATCTGGACGTATTCATACGACCTATAATCAGATAGGGGCTTCGACAGGCCGTATGTCTTCAACAGAGCCCAATCTTCAAAATATTCCTACGGGCTCCGGGTATGGACAGGCCATAAAGAGTTGCTTCATCCCAACCTCGAAGGATCATGTACTTATCGCAGCTGACTATTCTCAGATTGAGATACGAGTACTCGCATTTCTCTCGTGAGATGCGGAACTTATCGACACCTTCGACCGAGGAGAAGATATCCATATGCGGACTGCACGTTTTCTTTTTGGAGATGGGGTCCAGATTACAGGGGAGCGACGGCGAGTAGCAAAAACGGTTAATTTTGGTGTAATCTATGGTATTACTGGATTCGGACTCGCGAAATCGCTCGATACAACTCCCGCCGAGGCGAATCGGTATATCGAAGCATTTTATAAAGAATA